>CAYQPY010000006.1:4507-19604 GCA_964419705.1 uncultured Dehalococcoidales bacterium | reverse complement strand
GTCATTGAATGACCGTGAATTTCCCTGTCTTTATTGAGATTGAGACTCATTATCAGTTTTATTTTATACGACTTCGAGCCCTTTTGTCAAGAAGGGGCTAATGTCTCCACTAATAGTATCTTTCCCGCCACTTGCCAATACCCCCTCACTTATAAAACCCAAGAAAACTAAAAAAAGCGCTGGCTTATAAAGCCAGCGCCTCTAAATTTTCTGGTGGAGACGCTTCAGTCGTTAATCACTCCCGAGGCAATCCAGTAAGGTCCCGCGCAGTCGTCCGGTAATGACCGACCGATATACTTCTCCACTATTTCAACATTAGCCCCCTCACCACCCCCCACCTTTATTGCCTCCCCCACAACGGCCACGACCTGACCATCACCGTCAAGGACCTGAATCTCATCGCCTTCGGCGCGTACTGAATAACCATGCGGCCAAATGAGCAAATCTTTATCATCGGAATATTCCGTTTCCACCCGCAAATAGCCGTCAACTAAAATTAATTCGCCCTCTAATAGCGCGTCCGGCTGGCTGAAGCCGCTTTTTTGCACGGGGAAGAAAACAACCGGGGAACTATTGCAGGCGACCGGCACCAGCACTAACACCGCCAGCACCAGCCCGATTATCAGCTTTTTCATCATAGTAACTTGCACCCCCTACCACCCGCCCAACTATTTAGCACTTTTAGCGCCATCCGTCAATACCTCTACCCCATTAAATACAAAAAGGCGCCGATTTTGGCTAAATCAGCGCCCTAAAATCTCTGGTGGAGACGGGGGAGAGTCGAACTCCCCGTCCAAAAGAAGCTGCCCAAGATATACTACAGGCTTAGTCAGCTCTTTAATCTCGTCCGAATAACCTCAACTGACCGAGTTTAGCCGAACCAGTCGGTAAATCTTTCGCACACCCTCACCGACATCGGGGTGGCGGCACCTCAACTTTTCGACACCCGACCCCCACCCATTGAGGTGAGGTGGGGCGGGCGCACAACCTAGTTAATTAGGCTGCGTAAGCGAATTCAGGTTCGCCAGTTGTTTTTTGCCGCCAGTTTAATGAGGTAACGGCACCTCAGCCTGCGACCCTGCAACATACCTCCCCTGTCGAAACCACGCGTCCCCCTGTTCAATTATTAAAGTCCTACCTTCCCCCCACCCCTCTCCTCTTAACCGCCCGTTGCATCTCCCTCTCGGCATCGCGGCGGGCGATAGCCTCCCGCTTATCATAGAGCTTCTTGCCCCTGGCCGGGGCTATCGCGACCTTAGCCAGGTTACCCTTAATATACACCTTGAGGGGAACCAAAGTAAAACCCCTCTCCACCACCTGGCTGGTCAGGCTGTCAATCTGCTTGCGGTGCAGCAGCAGCTTACGCTTCCGCCCCGGCTCGTGGCTGGTGTAGCTGGCGGCGTCGTAGCGGGCGATGTGCGCGTTCTGCAGCCAAAGCTCACCGCCCTCGGGCTGGACGTAGGCATCGCCCAGGCTAACCCTGCCCGCCCGCACCGACTTTATCTCGGTGCCGGTCAGAGAAATGCCCGCCTCCACGCTTTCGCCGATATGGTAGTTGTGGTAAGCCTTGCGGTTGGTAGCTACTGTCTTAATCGCCACCATTAAATTATAGCACAGCTTAAAGGCGGTTGGAGTTTAAGATAAGCGAGAGGCGGCGCGTTTTTAGCGGCGCTTGACCTCGTAGGAGCTGAAGATGAAGTCCAGGTCCTGCTCCAGCGCGGTGGCTTTAGCTTTGGGGAAGAGCTTGTCATCGATATCTAGTATCAGCTTGGTCTCGCCCCGGGCCGAACCCACGATGTGGGCTCTGAGACACTCCTTGCCCCCCGCAGCCTTAAAGGTCAATACGCCCCGTGAGATAAACGAGGAAGAGTCCTCGGGCATGGAATATGTTGTCAGCTTGGCTTCACCCACCTCCACCCCATGCTTGAGGACAGAGTCCTTGACCTCGTCATAGAGCAACTCCGGCTGAACCTGGCTGTATGTTTTCTTAATCTGCATCCCGGCTCCTCCCTATCTTTCTAATCTAATAATAAGGCTTTGGCGCATTTTTAGCAATGTAGCCTGATGTTATTGCCCCACCCGATTTTTCATCCCACCCCACCTTGTTTAGCGCAGGTCGTTTAGTCCCACCCAAATCCCACCCTATAAGGGTGGTGCCCCTTTTATATCCCCCTGTGGGTTATGTGCCCCACCCCCGTTCTAATGGGGGTATTTAAGAGGGGGCTTCGCCCCCTCTTTACCTTAAAAGGGCGGCGGGCGGGAATAGATAAAATCGGGGTGGGGGGATAAGAGAGTTAAAGAGAGGTGGCATACTCTTTAAATGGGGTTCGGAGGGGAAAAGTAAGTTGGAGTGGGGCGAGAAGCCTGTAGGGGGTCACTCCCTAATTAATATTGTTGCCAAGCACGCAGTATGATATACTGTTAAACTGACTATTAATATAACCAACTGGAAAGGAGACCAAGTTTGCCTGATACCGCCACGATTAAGGAGCTATTAGAAGCCGGTGCCCACTTCGGCCACCAGACCAGCCGCTGGCACCCGGCTATGAAAAAATACATATTCACCAAGCGCAACGGCATCCACATCATCGACCTGGAACAAACGGCGGTGATGCTGGATACAGCCTGCGACTTCGTGCGCGAGGTAGCCGCCGAAGGCGGCAACATCCTCTTCGTCGGCACCAAGAAGCAGGCCCAGGAATCTATAGAGCTGGAAGCACAACGCTGCGGCATGTTCTACGTCAACCAGCGCTGGCTGGGCGGGGTGCTCACCAACTTCGCCACCATTCAGTCGCGCATAGACTACCTCGTCCGCCTCGAAGACCAGCAAAGCCGCGGCGACTTCGAGCGCCTGCCCAAGAAAGAAGCGCTCAAGATAGGGAAGGAAATACTCCGCCTCAACCACCTGATGGGCGGCTTCAAGGAGCTGACCAAGCTCCCCGACGCCCTGTTCATCATCGACCCCACCAAAGAGAATATTGCCATCGCCGAAGCCCGGCGGGTGGGCATACCCGTGGTATCCATAGTCGACACCAACTGCAACCCCGACGACATCGATTACCCCATCCCCGCCAACGACGATGCCATCAGGACCATCAAGCTGATATGCAACAAGATTGCCGACGCCATCATCGAGGGCAAGACGGGCGGGGCGGCTCTGGTCGGCGCCGCTGAGGAAGGCATGCCCGAAATGACCGAGCCTCTCATCTTCACCCCCGACGACACCCCCGCCGGCGCCCCCGATGACGAACCCAAAGGAGCAGAAGCTTGAAAATCTCGCTGGATTCGATAAAGGAACTGAGAGAGCAGTCCGGCGCGGGTGTTATGCAGTGCCGCAACGCCCTGGAGAAACACGAGGGCAATCGTGAAAAGGCGCTCGAATTCCTCAAGAAGCAGGGCTTGCTCAAGGCCAGGGAGAAAGCGGAGCGCACCGCCGCCGAGGGACTGATTGAAGCCTATATCCACACCGGTGGTCGGGTCGGCGCTATGATTGAATTGAATTGCGAAACTGACTTCGTCGCCCGCACCGACGAGTTCAAGGAGCTGGCGCACAACCTGGCCATGCAGGTAGCCGCCATGGCCCCCCAATTCGTTAGCCAGGAAGAAATGCCCAAAGGGGCTGTCATAGAACCCCAGGCAGCCTGCCTGCTCATGCAACCCTATATCAAAGACCAGGAACTGACCATTCAGGACATCATCACCGAAACCATCGCCAGGGTAGGCGAAAACATCAAGGTGAGCCGGTTTGCCCGATTCGAGCTGGGCGAACAAAGACAGTAAAAATGAGCGCGGCGAAATACAAGCGGGTCCTGCTTAAACTAAGCGGCGAAGCCTTCAGCGGCGGAGTTGCCTACGGCATTGACGCCGCCACCCTGCTCAAGGTCGCCCAGAAGATTAAAAAGGTAGTCGCCATGGATGTAGGCGTCGGCGTCGTCGTCGGCGGCGGCAACATCTGGCGGGGGGCCAAGGCGGAAAAGGAAGGCATGGACCGCGTCACCGCCGACTATGCCGGCATGCTGGCTACGGTAATCAACGCCCTCGCCCTTCAGGACGTACTGGAAAGCCAGGGAGTACCCACCCGCATGCAGACGGCCATAACCATCCAGCAGGTAGCCGAACCCTACATCAGGCGCCGCGCTATCCGCCACCTGGAAAAAGGCAGGGTCGTTATCTTCGCCGCGGGCACGGGCAACCCCTATATGACCACCGACACCGCCGCCGCCCTGCGCGCTATAGAGACTGAAGCCCAGGTCTTACTGATGACCAAGAATAACGTCGACGGCATATACAGCGCCGACCCCCTCGTCGACCCCGAGGCTAAGAAGTTCGACAAGCTCACCCACTTCGAGATGCTAAACCTGCGCCTGGAAGTAATGGACGCCACCGCCCTCTCCCTCTGCCTGGAAAACAGGCTGCCCATCATCGTTTTCGACCTTCAGGCGCCCGACAGTATAGAGCATGCGGTAGCCGGTGACTCTATCGGCACCCTGGTCTACAGCGAGCAGCAAAGTGGTTAGCCCCGTTTTAGTGACAACGGAAGAAAAGATGCAAGCCTCGGTCGAGGGCTTGAAGATGGAACTGGCCGGCGTCCGCACCGGCCACGCCACCCCCGCCCTCATCGAGCACATCAAGGTAGACTACGCCGGCGTACCTACCCCACTCAACCAGATTGCCGGTATCTCCGCCCCCGCCGCCCGGTTGCTCGTTATCCAGCCCTGGGACAGGAGCACCATCCCCGGCATAGAAAAGGCAATCTTAAAGTCCGAGCTGGGCTTAAACCCCGCCAGCGACGGCAACCTCATCCGCTTAAATCTTCCCCCCTTGAGCGAAGAGCGCCGCCAGGAGCTAATCAAGATAGTGCACAAGCGGGTGGAAGAAAGAAAGATAGTGGTGCGCAACCAGCGACGCGACGCCATGACCGAGCTCAAGGAGCTGGAGAAAAGCAAGGAGATATCTCAGGACGAGCAAAAGCGCGCCCAGGACCAGCTGCAAAAGGTCACCGACAGCTTTATCGCCGATATCGATAAGATAGCCCACGATAAAGAAGCCGAGCTCATGGAGGTCTAGCCAAGGTCCGGGGCCAAGAGCGGGTGTGTTAAAGCACACCTTTATTTATTATGAGCAGCAGAGCGACAACCGCTTCGGCTAAGAAAAAGACCCCCCGCCTCCCCAAGCATATCGCCATCATCATGGACGGTAACGGCCGCTGGGCGCAAAAACGCGGCCTGCCCCGTCTCGAAGGCCATCAGGCAGGCGTGGAAAACCTGCACTCGGCGATTGCATACTTCAACAAGCTCGGGCTAAAATACCTCACCCTCTACGGCTTCTCCACCGAAAACTGGAAGCGCCCTAAAGCCGAGATTGACAGCCTGCTCAACCTCCTGCAGGAAGCGATAGATGAAGAGACCCTTAAGCTGCACAAAAGCGGCATCAAAATCCGCCACCTGGGCCGCCTCGAAGGGTTTTCCACAGGCTTGCAGCGGGCGATAACGAAGGCAGTAGAACTGACCAAGAACAACCAGAGGATGACGGTCAGCCTCGCCTTCGACTACGGCGGTCGCGCCGAGATTCTGGACGCCGTGCGCAAGATTATCGCCGAGGGCGTCCCTCCCCAGAAGATAGACGAACAATTGTTCGACAGCTATCTCTACACCGCGGGCTTACCCGAGGTCGATTTGGTCATCCGCACTGCGGGCGAACTCCGCATCAGCAACTTCCTGATTTGGCAGGCCGCCTACAGCGAATACTATTTCGCCGAGGTCTTCTGGCCCGACTTCGACAGTAAGGAAATCGACAAGGCGCTCCTCGCCTACAACCGGAGGCAAAGGCGCTTCGGCGCCCTGTAATGATATGCTAAAGAAAAGGCTGCGAACCGCGCTCTGGGCCATCCCCATCCTGGTCGCCGCCGTCTGGTTCGACCAACCCCTCCCCTGGTTCACTATACTGGTGGCGATATGGGGAATGCTGGCGGTTACCGAGTTCTATAAGATGGGGGAGAAGATAAAAATAGCCCCCCTCACCTTTTTCGGGGTGCTCTGGACGTTCCTGTTTATCTTAAGCCCCCAGCTCGATAGTCGCTATCTCACCCCGCCGATTTTAGTCACCTCGGGCGTGGTGCTGTCGCTGGTCTGGCTGCTGGTGCGGCAGCGAAGGGAAGGGGCTTTCCTCGACTGGGTCTGGACGCTGGGCGGCATATTGTATGTGGGCTGGCTCTTAAGCTACTTCGTGGGCTTAAGAGGCTTGGAAGACGGGCGGAACTGGGTGTTTTTGGCAATAATTGTCACCTTCGCCTCCGATACCGCCGCTTACTTTGTGGGCAAGGCGCTGGGCAGGCATAAGCTCGCCCCCGCCATCTCCCCCGGTAAGACCTGGGAAGGCACCATCGGCGGCTTTCTGGGAGCTATCGTTATCGCCCTGCTCTTTACCCTCCCCACCCCCCTTCAGCTCCCCATCGGCTACGGGCAGGCGATACTGCTGGGCTTTTTAATCAGCCTCTTCGGCCAGCTCGGCGACCTGGCTGAATCACTGCTCAAGCGCAACACGGGCGTCAAGGACTCAGGCGGGCTGCTGGCCGGGCACGGCGGCTTCCTGGACAGGATAGATAGCATTGTCTTTGCCGGTGTAGTGGTATACTATTATGTAGTATGGGCTATATAGTAAAGCGGGTCGCCGTCCTCGGCGCCACCGGCTCCATCGGCCGCCAGACCCTGGAAGTAATCGACGCTCTCCCCGGCCACTTCAGCGTCATCGGGCTGGCGGGGGGCAGGAACATCACCCTCCTCGCCGAGCAAATAGCCCGCTTCCAGCCCCGCTTCGTCTTTCACCAGGAGACCAAGACTCCACCCCCCACCAATGCCGAATACGAATTCCTGTCCATGGAAGATATGGCCCAACACCCCGAGATAGACCTGGTGGTCGTCGCCACCTCGGGGAAATGGGGGCTGAAGCCGACGCTAGCGGCGGTGCGGGCGGGCAAGCAGGTCGCCCTGGCCAACAAGGAAGCGCTGGTTATGGCCGGCGAGCTTATCACCGCCGAGGCCAAGCAACACGGCGCCCAGATTTTGCCCGTTGACAGCGAGCACAGCGCTATCTGGCAATGCCTTGAGGGCGAGACGACCAAGCCGGCTAAGATTATACTCACCGCTTCGGGCGGCCCCTTCCGGCACTATTCCCCGGCCGAGCTGGACAAGGTTACCCCGGAGCAGGCGCTGAAACACCCCTCCTGGCGGATGGGCAACAAGGTCACCATCGACTCGGCGACGCTGATGAACAAGGGGCTGGAGGTCATCGAAGCCCGCTGGCTCTTTGATATGCACTTCGATAACATCAAGGTCTTAATCCACCCCCAGAGCATCGTGCATTCCATGGTGGAATTTGCCGACGGCTCGGTCAAAGCCCAGTTGGGCGAGCCCGATATGCGCCTGCCCATCCAGTACGCGCTTTCTTACCCCGAACGCCTGGCCAACCCCCACCTCCCCCGGCTCAACTGGGAGAACATCGCAGAATTGACTTTCGAGCCCCCCGATTTCGATAGTTTCCCCTGTTTAAAGATAGCCGTCGAGGCGGGCAAGCAGAGGGGAAGCTATCCCGCCGCGCTCTGCGGCGCCGACGAGATTGCCGTCCAGCAATTCTTAGCGGGGAAAATAAAGTTTACCGATATTCCCGAACTTGTAGAACAAACGCTTAACGAGCACAAAGCCATCGCCATGCCCGACCTGGAGGAAATAATGGCGGCGGACGACTGGGGCAGGGATAAGGTTATGCAGCTCGTTGGAGACAAACCGTGATACTGACCATAGTCGTCGGCATCGTCGCCCTCTCCGTGCTTATCATCGTCCACGAGCTGGGGCACTTCCTCGCCGCCAAGGCTATGGGGGTGCCGGTGGAGGAATTCGGCGTCGGCTTCCCGCCACGCGCCTACGGCCGAAAGTGGCGGGACACACTCTACTCCATCAACTGGATACCCTTCGGCGGTTTTAACAAGATTACCGGAGAGGTGGACCCCACCGTGCCCAAGGGCCTGGCCAGCCGGGGCTACGGCGTCAGGCTGCTGGTCTTGAGCGGCGGCATAGTGATGAACCTGCTCTTGCCCTTTGTGTTGCTCGCCGTGGCTTACATGGTCCCCCATGATATCGTCAGCGGGCAGGTGGTGATAGAAGATGTCTCCCCGAACTCGCCCGCCGATATGGCCGGCATCCAGGCCGGAGACGCTATTATCAGCGTCAACGACCAGCCGTTGAATAATACCGGCGACCTCAGCCGCTATATTCAGCTCAACCTGGGCAAGGAGATTACCGTATCCGTGGAGCATACCGACGCCACCACCGAGACCGTTGAGCTTACCCCCCGCTGGCGTCCCCCCGAAGGCGAGGGCTCTATGGGGGTGATAAACGTCCAAACCCAGAACGCCGTTATCGTCAGCGAAAGCTATCCACCCTGGGAGGCTGTCCCCATCGGGGCGCGCTCCTGCATCGAGGCTCTAGTTCTCTACAAGAACGGCATTTTCGGCATTATTCTGGGCACCATACCCTTCACGCCCGCAGGGCCGGTGGGCATCGTGCAGGTCACCGGAGAGGTGGCTCAAAGCGGGATAAGCCCGTTGCTGGAGCTGACGGCGTTCATCAGCATCGCCATCGCCATAACCCAGCTCATACCCTTCCCCGCTCTGGACGGCGGCCGGATGCTCTTTCTCTTTCTGGAATGGATACGGCGGGGTAAACGCGTCTCGGCCAAAACGGAAGGCATCGTGCACTCCATCGGATTTATGATATTATTAGGCTTGCTGGTGCTGATTACCTACCAGGATATCTTTCGCTGGATAAGCGGAGGGAGCTTGCTAGATTGAATCCCAGACGAATCTCAAAGCCCATCAAAATCGGCGATGTCACCGTCGGCGGCGGCGCCCCCATCGTGGTGCAGTCCATGACCAAGACCAACACCGCCGATGTTATGTCAACCGTTGCCCAAATCAAGGAGCTGGAAGAATGCGGCTGTGAAATAGTTCGTGTAGCCGTCCCCGATAACGCAGCCGCCCAAGCCCTAAAAGACATCAAGAAGGCTATTACCATCCCCCTCATCGCCGATATTCACTTCGACCACCGCCTGGCGCTGATGGCGCTGGAGTCCGGCTGCGATGGCCTGCGCTTAAATCCCGGTAACATTAGCGACCGTGATAAGGTTAAACAGGTAGCCAACGCCGCCAGGGAGAGAAACGTGCCCATACGCGTCGGTGTTAACGCGGGTAGTTTACCCCCCTCCCCTAAACCCAAGCTTTCCATTTCGGAGCAGATGGTCGAAGCGGCGCTGGAGCAGGTAAAGCTGCTGGAAGAGCTTGACTTTGAGCTTATCAAGGTCTCGGTCAAGGCTTTTGACGTCCCCACCACCATTGAAGCCTACCAGAGCATCGCCCAGAAGATTCCCTATCCCCTGCACATAGGCGTCACCGAGGCGGGCCCGCCCCGCACCGGAATTATACGCAGCACGGTAGGCATCAGCACCCTTTTGTACGAGGGCATCGGCGACACCATCCGCGTCTCTTTGAGCGCCCACCCCCGCGAGGAGGTCATCGCCGCTTACGAAATCCTGAAAAGCCTCAACCTCCGCCAGCACGGCCCGATATTGGTCAGCTGCCCTTCTTGCGGAAGGACCGAGGTGGATATAGTAAAATTAGCCGCAGAGGTGGAAAAGGAACTTCTCAAGATTGACAAGCCGATAAAGGTGGCCGTCATGGGCTGTATCGTCAACGGCCCCGGCGAAGCCAAAGACGCCGATATCGGCATCGCCTGCGGCAAGGGCAGAGCCGTCCTCTTTAAGAAGGGCGAGAAGATTAAGACCATTAAGGAAAAGGACTTTGTGAGGGTATTGATGGAGGAGGTGGGGAGGTTTTAAAAATGGGAGACGGAACAGAGAAAAATCCCTATACACGCAAAGATGTGCTACGGCTAATAGAAGAAAATGGAGGCACAGCTGAAGGGCTTGACCTGTCGGGTAAGGTGTTTGAAGAACGCATTGACCTAGAAAAATTTTACCTAAAAGGGATAATTCTCAAGGGAGCAAAGTTACTTTGGCGTTCTCCAAACTTTGAGGGCGCCCACCTTGAGGGAGCTAATTTAGCAGGTGCTCACCTAGATAAAGTTACTTTACCGTATGCCCACCTTGAAGGAGCTGTTTTATCGAAAACCCACCTTGAGAAGGCTGGTTTAGTGAGTACCCACTTTGAGGGGGCTGATTTATCGTATGCCCGCCTTGAGGAGGCCTTTTTACAAGACGCCCACCTTGAAAAGGCAAATTTATTCAAAGCTAATCTTGAGAGGGCTAATCTATGGGGTGCCCACCTTGAGAGAACGAGTTTATCGTTTGCTTGCCTTGATGGGGCTAATCTATGGAGTGTCTGCCTTGCGGGGGCTAAGTTACAGGAAGCGGAACTTTCTTATGACACAAAGTTAGAAAGGGCAGATTGGGGAAACTATATTCTCGGAGAAGAGAGAGAAGCAGAAGAAGAACATGGAAATAGAGCTTTGTTCAACGCTGCTGCTAATGCTTACCGCAACCTGAAAGTATGGCACACGCAACACGGCTTATATGATATTGCCGGCAAATTCTACTACCGTGAGAAGGAGGCTGGCAGAAAAAGTTTAGGATGGTGTTCGAAGCTCTGGTACCACCGCTTAGCATTAGAATTTAGCCGTCTAGTCTTTGGGTATGGAGAGCGCTGGTGGAATATTCTATTTTGGATGGTAGGGATTATTTTTGGCTTAGCAGCAGCCTACTTTTTCTGGGGCTCGTTCAGCTCATCTTCTTTTGCGGACACTCTGTACTATAGCGTTGCGTCGTTTACCGCTCTGGGCTACGGCAACTGGGCGCCCCAGCCTACAGGGTGGGCTAAGGGTGTCGGTGCCGCCGAAGCTGTACTCGGCGTTTCCATGATGGCACTATTTCTGGTAACATTCGTCAGAAAATGGACTAGATAAAAACAGGAGGCACGGCTATGGCGAAACCAAAACCCCTGACCCGCAAGGAATTGCTGGCGATGATAAAGAGGCACGGCAAGGCCGAGGGATTAGACCTGTCGCGGCGGGAGTTCGCCGAAAACATCGACTTGAGCGGGCTCGACCTTTCCGGCATCCACCTCAACGAAGCCTTGCTCTGGTACGCCCGCCTGGAGGGGAGTAATCTTTCCGGCGCTCAACTGGAGCGGGCAATCCTGCGCGGCGCTCACCTGGAGGGAGCCGACCTCGCCGGCGCCGACGCCGACGGCATTGACCTGCAGGGCGCTCACCTGGAGGGAGCCAACCTGTCGAAAGCCCAGCTCAAGAAAGCGGGGTTATTGAAGGTCAACCTGGGCAAAGCCGTTCTGGCCGACGCTCACCTTGATGGAGCCGAGATGGAAGAAGTCCACCTCGACTGGGCCGACCTGTCGGGCGCTTACCTTAAAAAGGCTTACCTGATGCGGGCGCACCTGGAAGGGGCTAACTTTAGCGGCGCCCACCTGGAAGACGCTTTTCTGGAAGACGCCGACCTGACGGGAGCCAGATTGGTCAACGCCCACCTGAAGGGAGCCAATCTGGAGCGCGCCGACCTGCGCGGGGCCAACCTGCATCGGGCGCACCTCCAGCAGGCCAATTTCAACTACGCCAACCTCCGCGGCCCCGAAACCAACCTCACCAAAGCCGACCTGGAAGGCGCCCGGCTCTACGGCGCCGACCTCTTTCAGGCCGACATCGAGGGGGTAAACTGGGGTTCTCAACAAATACTGGGCGAAGAGCTTTTACACAAAGAGGAAGAGGATGAGGAGAAAAAGCTGGAATTAATCAAGGAAGCCGCCAGCGTCTACCGCAACCTGAAAATATGGCACACCGACCAGGGCATGTATGATTTGGCCGGCGAGTTCTTCTTCCGCGAGATGACGGCCAAGCGAAAGGCGCTGAATTGGCGCCTCAACCCCGCCCACAAGCTATGGTCGTGGTTCGTCTCCTTTACCTGCGGCTACGGCGAAAGGCCGCTGAGGGCTATCGTCTGGGCGGCTTCAGTCATCGTCGGGCTGGGCATCATCTACTTCCTCATCAGCGCCGACTGGCAACTGACTGCCTTCGGCAACTCTCTGGCTTTCAGCGCCATGTCCTTCACCTCCATGGGCTACGGCAGCTGGCTGGAGGCGAGCCAGGCCCTGATAAAGGGCATCGGCGCCCTGGAGTCGTTTATCGGCGTCTTCACCATCGCCCTATTCCTGATAACCTTTATCCGAAAAATGACCCGCTAGAGGCTAGTATAAAGCCGCCCGATATGATTTAATGGGTAAAGAATTTGAGGAAATCCAACCGGTACAAGGAGGATACAAAATGGCAAACTACCCGATAACCTTTGACGCTGAGTTTCCCGACAAACTCTCGCGGCTGACCACCTTCTTCCGCTACTTCATGGTCATCCCCCAGATGGTCGTCCTCTACCTTGTGGGCATAGCCGCGGGCGTCGTCCTCTTTATCTCCTGGTGGGCGATTCTCTTCATGGGCCGCTACCCCAAGTGGGCGTTTGACTTCGTCTCCGGCTATCTTCGCTGGTCGACGAGGGTCAGCGGCTACTCCTACTACCTGACCGACAAATACCCGCCCTTCAGCATGGAATGACACTAAAGACGAAAGGACTTTAAGCTAAGCCCAAGAGCTTAGTCGTAAAGCTATGTCTGTGTGACGAGATGAACAAAGCCGTCCGATATGATTTAATGTGTAGAGAACTCGGGGAAATCCGAGCGGTACGAGGAGGATAGATATGTTTTGTCGAAACTGCGGTAAAGAACTCATCGGGGCACCCGAAATCTGCCTCGGCTGTGGCGCCAAGCCCCTGATTGGCAGCAGCTTCTGCCAGGCCTGCGGCGCCAAGACGAGCCCCGTGGCTGAATTCTGCACCGAATGCGGGGCGGGGCTGGGAATAAAAACGGTAGCCGGCGACGTCTCCCCGAAATCGAGGCTGGCGGTCACCCTGCTCGCCTGGTTTCTGGGCCAACTCGGCATCCATCGGTTCTATCTGGAGAAGTATGGAACGGCAATTCTAATGCTGGTTACTCTGGGTGGTCTGGGTATCTGGGCTCTCATCGACTTTATCATCGCCGTTACCGGAAACATGAGAGACAAGGAAGGCAAACTTATTACGAACTGGTAAAACTATGCGCCTATCAAAGCTATTCGGTAAGACCCAACGAGAAGTGCCCGCCGAGGCGGAAACGGCCAGCCACCGGCTATTATTAAGAGCCGGCATGATAAAGCAGCTGGCCGCCGGCATCTATTCCTACCTGCCTCTGGGCTGGCGGGTGCTCAAAAAGATAGAGAGCATCGTCCGCGACGAGATGGACAAGGCGGGCGGGCAGGAAGTCAACCTGCCCGTATTACAGCCGTTCGAGATATGGCAGCAATCCGGCCGCGACCAGGCCCTGGGCAAGGTGCTCTTCACCCTCTCCGACCGCAGAGAACGCAAGCTGGCTCTGGGCCCCACGCACGAAGAGGTCATCACCGAGCTGGTTAAATATAATGTGCAGAGCTACCGCGACCTGCCCCTCCTCCTCTACCAGATTCAGGTCAAGTTCCGCGACGAGCCACGCCCCCGCGGCGGGTTAATCAGGGTGCGCGAGTTCCTCATGAAAGACCTCTACAGCTTTGACACCGACGAGGCCGGGCTGGATATCAGCTACCAGAAGATGGACCAGGCCTACCGCAATATCTTCGAACGCTGCGGGCTGCCCACCATGCTGGTGGAAGCCGACAGCGGGGCTATCGGCGGCAAGGACTCCCGCGAGTTCATGGTGGTCAACGAAAACGGCGAGGATGAGGTTATTTATTGCAACGGCTGCAACTATGCCGCCAACGCCGAAAAAGCGGTGAGCGTTAAGGAAAAAATCGATAACGGCCCACCTTTAGCCATTGAGGAAGTCGCCACCCCCGGCGCGAGCTCCATCGAAGAGGTAGCCGCTTTCCTCAAGGTGCCCCCCAGCCACACCCTGAAGGCGGTGTTCTATATCGCCGACGGCAAGCTCGTCTTCGTGGTCATCCGCGGCGACCTCGATGTCAACGAAATAAAGCTGAACAACCAGCTCAAGGCGAGCGAACTACGCCTGGCTACCGAAGCCGAGGTTATCGAGGCCGGCATTGTCGCTGGTGCGGCATCGCCGGTGGGGCTGAAAGGCTTTAAGGTCGTCGCCGACGACTCGGTAAATTCGGGCACCAACTTCGTGGCCGGCGGCAACAAGCCGGACACCCACCTCAAAAACGTCAACTACCCCCGGGACTTCAAGGCGGATATCGTCGCCGATATCGCCAGCGCCCGGGCAGGTGACAAGTGCCCCGGATGCGGTGGCGCTCTGGTATCGACCCAGGGCATCGAGGTCGGGCATATCTTTAAACTGGGCACCACCTACAGCCAGAAGTTCTACGCCTCCTTTATCGACGAAAAGGGCGAGCCCCACCCTATGGTCATGGGCTGCTACGGCCTGGGCTTGAGCCGGCTCATGGCGGCGGTCATCGAGCAAAACCACGACGAAAAGGGCATTATCTGGCCCCCCACCCTCGCCCCCTACCAGCTCTATCTCTGCCCGCTCTATAAGGAAGGCTCCAAGGTGGAAGAGGCTGCCGAAAAGCTCTACGCCGAGCTGGAGGCAGCCGGCTTCGAAGTCCTCTTCGACGACCGCCCGGAATCGCCCGGGGTCAAGTTCAACGACGCCGACCTGCTGGGCATGCCGTTGCGGCTCACCGTCAGCCCCCGCACTCTGGACAAAGACAGCGTCGAGTTAAAGAAGCGCTCGGAAAAAGAGTCGGAGCTGGTGCCGCTGGCTGAGATAGTCAAGACGCTGAAGAAGCTTGTCGGTAGTTAGTTCTACTCCCTGTCATTGCGAGCGAAGCGAAGCAATCTCCCCACCCCAATTTTATCTTTACCCACCCTATAAGGGTGGTACCCCTTATATATCCCCCTGTAGGGTCAGTTACCCTACCCCACTTTGAGGGGGTTTATAAAGGGGACGAAGTCCCCCTTTACCTTAAAGGGTGGTGGGCGGGAAAAGATATAAAACGGGGGGGGGGGAGAGAAGTATATAGAGGTGACCCCTCTGGAGGGT
>CAYQPY010000006.1:0-4497 GCA_964419705.1 uncultured Dehalococcoidales bacterium | reverse complement strand
GGCCCACACTCATATCGCGTACCCCCCTCTGTGGGGGGGTTTGGGGGGGCAAAGAAAACCCGGGGTGGGGTGGGGAGATACAACCTGAGCTAACCCCTTAAGCTCGCCCCCAACTGCTTTGACAGCTTATCCAGTATCTGCTTCTGCACCTTATTGACCTCGTCGTCGGTCAGCGTGTGCTTCGGCGACTGGTAGCTGATGCGGTAGGCTAAAGACTTCTTGCCCGCCGACAACTGCTCCCCGCTGTAGAGGTCGAAGAGACTAACATCGGTAACCAGTGGAAAGCCCCGCATAATTGCCTGAACTTGGGCATTAGTCACGCCCTCATCCACCACCAGCGCCATATCCCTGACCACGGCCGGAAAGCGCGAAATCGGCTGGAACATCTTGTGCCCCAGAGTAAAGGGCAGCAGCGCCGACAAATCGGCCTCGAAGAGATAGACCTCCCCGGCAAGCTCAAAGGCGTCCGAGACCTTGGGGTGCAACTCGCCGACCACCCCCAGCCTCTTCTCCCCGACCACGACCGCCGCCTGCTTGAAGGGGTGCAGGCTCTCGTCCGAGCCCGCCTCGAAGCTGAATTCCACGCCCAGCTGACCGAAAAGCCCCTCGACAATGCCCTTGGCGTCGTAGAAATCGAGCGCCTCGTTACCACCCCGCCAGGACGGCTCTAACCTGGGCCCCGTCAAAACCCCGCAGAGCACCTCCGGCTCACTGGGCAGGTCATTCTTTCGCTGGTGATAAACCCGGCCCAGCTCAAAGAGCCTGACGCCATTTTCTTCGTGCCTGAGGTTCGATTCTAAAGCCGAGAGCAGGTTGGCGCGTAGCGTCGGGCGCATATACTCCTGCTCGGCGGTCATGGGGTGAACCAGGCGCAACGGCTCCGGCGGTTGGGAGCGGGGCCAGAGCTTTTTTAATGCCTCGCTGCCCATCATGGCAAGGGTGATGACCTCCTGAAAGCCGTAGTCGGCCAGTATGCTGCTCACCTGCGGCTTGAGCTCCAGCATCGGCGACGGATTCTGAGGGGGCAGTGACTGGCTGAGCATGGTAATCGGTATCTCGTCGTAGCCGACAATGCGGGCGACTTCCTCGATGAGGTCTTCCTCAAGACTGACATCGCTGCGCCAGTAAGGGACGGTAGCCAGTAGCTCGGCGTTCCCTCCGGCCTTGACCTCGAAGCCCAGGGAGACCAAAACATCTTTCATCTGCTTGATAGTAAACTCAACGCCCAGCAGGCGCTTTGACTCGGAGCTGCGTAGTTTGATTGGCGCCGCTTTCTTCTGGCCGGGATAGGCGTCGATAAAGCCTTTAGCGGCCTGGCCGCCGCCGAATTCGACAAGTAGTTGTGTCGCCCTTTTCAGCGCGGGGATGGTCACGCCGGAGCTAATCCCCCGCTCGAAACGCATTCGGGCTTCGCTGGGCAGCCCCAGGCTATTGCCCGTCTCATAGATGCTGGCCGGGTTGAAGCTGGCCGCCTCCAGGAATATATCCGTCGTCGCCTCGGTGACCTCGCTGTCATAGCCCCCCATCACCCCCGCCAGCGCCACCGCCCGCTCGGTGTCGGCGATGACCAGCATATCGGGCTTGAGCGCCCGCTTGTTCCCGTCCAAGGTAACCATGACCTCGCTTTTTTTAGCGCGGCGGACGATAATCTTCTTGCCTCTAATCTGGTTATAGTCGAAGGCGTGCAGCGGCTCGCCGTACTCCAGCATGACGTAGTTGGTAATATCGACGATATTGTTTATGGGACGCATTCCCGCCGCGATAAGCCTCTGCTGCATCCAGGGCGGAGAGGACGTTATTTTTATCCCCCTGACCAGGCTGGCGCTGTATCGCGGGCAGAGGTCGGGGTCGATGATTTCCACCGCTACCTGGCTGTCGATGGTAGTTGCGGATTCAGCGTAATCGTCTTTGGGGAGACGAACCTTCTGGCCGGTTAAAGCAGCTATCTCGCGGGCGATGCCGATAACCGAGAGGCAATCGGGGCGGTTGGGGGTTATATCCAGGTCGAGGATGACGTCACCCATGTAGTCGGCGAGCGGCGTGCCCACCGGTGCCTCAACGGGAAGAATCATGATTTCCTGGTGGCTGTCGGAGATACCCAACTCCTTTTCCGAGCAGACCATCCCCTGCGAAGCCACCCCCCGTATCTTAGCCGCCTCCAAGCTAATGAGTTCGCCGGTATGGCCGTCAATGAGCTTGGCGCCGACGCGGGCGAAAGCCACCTTATCCCCCAGCTTTAGATTGGGCGCCCCGCAGACCACGACCTTTTCCTCGGTGCCGAGGTCGATGGTGGGCAAAAGCAACCTGTCGGCGTTGGGATGGGGGTTGATGGCTTTAATCTGCCCGACGAGGATGCCCTCCCAGCTGCCGCCGATAGCCTGCCAGGCCTTGACCTCGGTGCCGGCCATAGCCAACCTGCGGGCAAGCTCGTCAACGGGCAGTTTGATATCTACGTAGTCTTTAAGCCAGCTTAGTGAAACCTTCATCGCTAGAACTGCCTCAAGAATCTAAGGTCGCTGCCGTAGAAAAGCCTTATATCGTCGATGCCGTAGCGCAGCATGGGCAATCGGTCAATGCCCATACCGAAGGCAAAGCTGGAGTAAACCTTGGGGTCTAAGCCGCCCCGTTCCAGGACTTTGGGATGCGTCATCCCCGCCCCCAGTATTTCAATCCAGCCGCTATCGCCGCAGAGACGGCAGCCCTTGCCGCCGCAGACGCCGCACTCTATAGCCATCTCCACCCCCGGCTCGACGAAGGGGAAGTAGTCGCAGCGGAAGCGTACCTTCCTCTCCTCGCCGAAGAAACGGCGGGCGAACTCGTAGAGCGTCCCTTTAAGCTCGGCCATGGTGATGCTCTTGTCCACGGCAAAGCCGTCGATCTGATAAAACATGGGCACATGTGTGGCGTCGCTGGCTTCGTAGCGATAGACCTTGCCCGTGGTCACCACCCGTATCGGCGGCTTCATCGTCTCCATCGCCCGTATGTCCCCCGCCGTGTTGTGGGTACGCAGCAGCATGTTCCTTTCACCGCGCTCGTTCTTATAGTCCACCCAGAGGGTAGCCATGCTGTCGCGGGCGGGGTGGTGGGGGGGAATATTTAAAGCCTCGAAGTTGTAGTAGTCCCACTCCACCTCGGGCGCTTCCATCACCTGAAAGCCCATGGAAACGAAGATTTCGTGGATTTCGTTGATGGTCTGGGTGATGGGGTGCAAACGCCCGCCGGGCAAGAGACGCCCGGGCAGCGTAATATCCAGTACTTCAGCGCCGACGGCGCTCTCCAGCTGGTCCTCGCGGAGCAGCTTTATCTTCTGCTCATAGCTGTTCTCCAGCTCGGCCTTAATGCGGTTGGCTAACGCCCCCGCCCTCTTCCTCTCCTCCATCGGCAAGCCAGCCAGACCGCGTAAAATGGTGGTCAACTGGCTCTTCTTGCCCAGGTAACACACCCGCCAGGCTTCCAGTTCTTTGTCCCGGGTGATTGTCTCCAGCTCCCGCAGGGCGTTGGCTATCAGCTCCTCAAGCTCGTTAATCATGGTTGTCTTGGATTATAGGTTATCGGTTACTGGGGGGTCAAGGAAATAATAAAAATGTCATTGCGAGGAGTGGAGCGACGAAGAATCTCTTCGTCCCACCCAATACCCGCCCTATAAGGGTGGTACCCCTTATATATCCCCCCTTCAGGCGTCGTTCCCCACCCCCAGGTTGTTTCTCCCACACCAGCCCGCCCACAAACGTCTTTCAATGGGGGGCGTCGCCCCCCTTGAGAACCCCCCAAAATATATAGGGATGACGTACCCTCCGGGGGTTTGAAAGGGGGCACAGCCCCCTTTCTACCTTAAAGGGCGGTGGGCGGGAATAGATAAAATTGGGGTGGGGCACAAAAAAAGAGGGGCGAAGCCCCTCTAAAAATCCTCGTTAAAAACCTCTTACCCTTCCACCTTCTTCTTCGCCACCGTCACCAGGTTGGCGAAAGCCTCCGGCTCCCTCACCGCCATATCGGCCAGGACCTTGCGGTTAACCTCAACCCCCGCCTGCTTAAGCCCGTAGATGAACTGCCCGTAGTTAAGCCCCTGCGCCCGGCTGGCGGCGCTGACTCGCAAAATCCAGAGCCGCCTCATATCGCCCTTGCGATCACGGCGGTGGGCGTAGGCGTAGCTCAGCGCGTGGAGCATGGACTCTTTAGCCCGCTTGTAAAGCGAATGACGGGTAGCCCTGTGCCCCTTGGTCATGGCTAATACTTTCTTATGTCGTTTGTGGGAAGTTACCCCTCGCTTGATTCGCAAAACATCCCCCTATCTACTTCACACCGTAGGGCAAAAGCCGCTTAATCCGCTGCCGGTCGACGGCGTGCAAAGGTATGGTGTCGTCGAAGAGACGCCGCACCCGCTTCGGCTTACGGCGGCGGAAATGGCTCTTGCCGCCCTTGACTCGCATAATTTTGCCGCTGCCCGTGATGTGGAAGCGGCTCTTGGCTCCCTTATGAGTTTTTATTTTCGGCAAT
>CAYQPY010000005.1:0-19839 GCA_964419705.1 uncultured Dehalococcoidales bacterium | reverse complement strand
CTGTCCTCGTATTCCTCGAAAAGCCCCCAGCGGTCGAGCTCGCTCTTCAGCTCGCCGGGATCGAGGTCACCTTTGGCGACCATCTTAAAGAGCTCCTCAATCCTGACCCTGGCGTCGGCGGGGACGCCCCTGGCGTCCATATCCAAAAGCCCCCGGGTCTCCATCTGCATCAGGTTATCGGGCAGGGAGGTGCGGGTCATTTCGTAGATGAACTTCATCAGCGAAACGTCCCAGAGCTCGTCCTGTCCTCTAATTATGGAAGCCAGCGGGTCGCCGCGCTTATCAATCTCGTGGTTCAGTTTGTCCACCACCGCCAGCAGGTTATCGGAGACGATGTTGAGCCCCTTGGGCTCGTTTTTGTAGGTGTAAAACAGCCCCGGGGCATGAGAGCCGTAGGCTCTGGTAAGGCTGTCGAGGTATCTTTTCGCCTCCAGGCTAAAACCCTCCAGGTGGGAGAGGTAGAGGGGGGTTACAATCTTGGGCCTTTCGGCGATTACCCTGCCTTCCCTGATTACGGTCTCGGCGGCGCTCTTGACCAGCTCGGAGTAAGCCGGCTCGGTGACCAGGTAGTAATAGACGTTGGTCGTGCCGAAGGTAGCCAGGCTCTGCCTGGGCGGCCTCAGGATTTCGGTATTCTTGACGGCTTCTTTAATTCTCTCGTCGTCGATATCCATCGTTATTCCCTAAGCTATCGTCGCCAGCTCCTGCTTGTATTCGTTGAGGAGGCTGATGTATTGCGTATCGAGCTGTATCTTTAGCTGCCTCCACTCCTCATGGAACTGGGGCTGGTTTTCGATGTCTATTTTCATGTCCGTCGCCGTGCCCATTTGCTGCTTGAGCGCCTCCTGGACCTTGGCGCCGAATTCGACTTTTAGCTGCTCGTAAGCCTGCCGCCGCTGCTGCTCGCCCTGCTCGGCGTAGTGGTTGAAGATGTTGCTTATCTTGCTGAAAACGTTTTCCACGCCGACCTTATCCTTTTTGAGGGCTTTTATGCCCTCCATCGCCTTCTTGTTGTTCTTGCGGGCGGGGTCGGTGACAGGCAGTTCTATGTTCCTGAGCAGTATGTCGCTGGCGCCGACCTTGATATAGCCGACTACCTTTTTATCGTATTTGCCCAGCTTGGTGGCCAGGTTGAGGTCTTGCTTCATGTATTTGGCCGCCAGCTTTTCTCCCTCGGGGACATACTTCCAGCTCAGGCGCTCTTCTTCGGTTACCTCGCCTATCTCAGCCACCTTTTCCATGGCTATCTCGCGGGCGCTCTTGATGTGGTTGCCTTCGTTTTCTAAGTTCATAGTTACACCTATTATACTAGATAGTCAGCAAAGGCTCAAAGGGTCGTGTTTATCGCCCTAAACTATTATGCTATAATTTACTTCTCAAATGACCAAAGACTTTGAAATCTTCGACCATACCGCCGATATTGGCATTATCGCCTACGGCGCCGACCTCAAGCAGGCGTTCGCCAACGCGGCTAAGGGCTTGTTCAGCCTGATAACCAGCCTCGGCGACGTGGAGGAGGTGCTGCACCGCGACATAGAGCTGACTGCCAGCGACAGCGAAAGCCTGCTGGTGGACTGGCTCAACGAGCTGGTCTACTACTTCGACGCCGAGGGCATCCTCTTCGGGCGCTTCGACATTTTTGAGTTGAATAACAGCCACCTCAAAGCCAGGGGCTACGGGGAAAAGGCGGATAGCACCCGACACGAGCTAAAGACGGGGGTCAAAGGCGCCACCTACCACATGCTCAAAATCGAAAAGAACAACGGCTACCGGCTCCAGGTGCTGTTCGATATTTAGGGGAGACAATGACTGCACACTGGAAAGAAATAGTCAAAAAGATAGACGACTACCGCTGGGAGATACCGACCAGCTATAAGGCGGGTATGTCGGTGCCCGGCCGCATCTATGCCAGCGAGTCCATGCTCGACCATATCTGGGAGGAGCACGCCTTCGAGCAGGTGGCCAACGTGGCTTTTCTGCCCGGCATTGTTCGCTACTCGCTGGCGATGCCCGATATTCACTGGGGCTACGGCTTCCCCATCGGCGGGGTGGCGGCGACACGGGTAAAAGACGGGGTGGTATCGCCGGGGGGCGTCGGCTTCGATATTAACTGCGGCGTCAGGTTGGTGCGGACTAACCTGACCGAGGCTGAGGTAAGGCCCAAAATAGAAGAACTGGTCATCGAGCTTTTCCACAACGTACCTTCCGGGTTGGGTTCGGAGGGCAAGATAAAAGCCAGCCGGAAGGAGCTGGACGAGGTCATGGTGGCGGGCAGCCGCTGGGCGGTGGAGCGGGGCTACGGGCTGCCCGAGGATATTGTCGCCACCGAGGAGTCGGGCTGCCTTAAAGGCGCCCGAGCCGACAAGGTCAGCGATAAGGCCAAGAAGCGGGGGCTGCCCCAGCTGGGGACGCTGGGTTCGGGCAACCACTTTCTGGAGGTGGCGGTGGTGGCTGAGATTTACGACCGCGATGCCGCCAGGGTGATGGGCATCGAGGACTTGGGGCAGATAGTCGTCCTGATACACACCGGCTCACGGGGCTTCGGCCACCAGATTTGCTCCGACTACGTGGCCATATTGGGACAGGCGGTTAAAAAATACGGCATCAACCTGCCCGACCGCCAGCTCGCATGTGCGCCGGTGGATTCGCCGGAGGGCAGAGACTACCTGGCGGCGATGGCCTGCGCGGCTAACTACGCCTGGACTAACCGCCAGTTTATCCTGCACTGGACACGGGAGTCTTTCGCTAAAGTGTTCGGCAAGAGCCAGGCTGAATTGGGGATGAGGCAGGTCTACGACGTCTGCCACAACATCGCCAAGATAGAGAAATACGATATCGAGGGCAAGCCGGAGAAGCTTTGCGTCCACCGCAAGGGGGCGACAAGGGCTTTCCCCGCGGGACACCCCGATGTCCCCGAAGCCTATCGGGGAATAGGCCAGCCGGTGCTCATTCCCGGGGATATGGGGCGGTGTTCCTATGTCGCCCTGGGTACCGATGTAGCCATGGCCGAGACCTTCGGCTCCACCTGCCACGGGGCGGGGCGGCTACAATCGCGAGGAGCCGCCAAGCGCAGCCTTAAAGGCGCCGATGTCGCCCGCTCGCTGGCGGCTAAAGGCATCACGGTCAAGGCGGGGAGCATGGCTTCGCTGGCCGAGGAAGCGCCGCAGGCATATAAGGATGTAAGCGAGGTGGTCGAGATAGCTCACCAGGCGGGCATCTCGCGCAAGGTAGTAAAAACCAGACCTATAGGAGTGATTAAAGGATAGAGGGATAGAAAGATGTATTTTAAAAATATCGTCGACGCCGTGGGGCACACCCCGCTAATTGAGCTGCAACGGATGAGCCCCAGCCAAAAGGTAAAAATCCTGGTAAAGCTGGAAGGGCAGAACCCGGGGGGTAGCGCCAGCATCAAGGACAGGGTGGCCAAGTACATGATAGAAAAGGCGGAGCAGAGCGGTGAGCTGACCAGGGACAAGACCATCATCGAAGCCACCAGCGGCAATACCGGCATCGCCCTGGCCTGGCTGGGGCGGCAGAAGGGCTATAAGGTCACCATCGTTATGCCCGAAAGCATGAGCATGGAGAGGCGGCAGCTGCTCAAGATAAACGGCGCCGAGCTTATCCTGACCAAGGGGGAGTTGGGGATGGGGGCGGCTATCGCTAAAGCGGCGGATATGGCGGCTAAAGATAAAAAGTACTTTATGCCCGACCAGTTCTCCAACCCGGCCAACCCGTTGGCTCACTACGAGACCACCGCCGTCGAGATACTTGACGACCTTCCCTGCGACAAGGTTGACGCCATCATTGCCGGCATCGGCACCGGGGGCACTATTATCGGCGTCGCCCAGCGGCTCAAGGAGAAATTCCCCAATATCAAGGTCATCGGCCTCGAGCCTCCGCCGGGCGATGAAATCCAGGGCTTAAAGTGCCTGGGGGAGGCGTTGCCGCCTTTCTGGGACCAGTCCATTATCACCGAGAAGACGACGGTGACCAGCCAGCGGGCGGCGGAGGCGGCCAGTCGACTATTAAAAGAGGAAGGCATCTTTGCCGGGTTGTCTTCGGGGGCGACGACCTACCAGGCCATAAAGACGGCTAGCGAGATAGGCGAGGGTAATATCGTGGCTATCCTGGCGGATGCGGGGTGGAAATACCTGAGCCTGGATATCTGGAATAAGTAACTGAAGTCAGCTTGGCTACCAGGGCATAAACGACGTGCCCAGCGAAAAGGCGACTATCACGGCAATAACCCAAACTATGAACCATACCCCCAGGCTGATGAGGGCAAACCGCCACCATATAGCCCAGACCAGCCCCCAGGTTACTTTAACCTCGTTCATTTTCAGTCCCCCTTCTGCTTGAGTAACCAGTATTCCAGGCTATCGGCCAGAGCCAGCCAGCTGGCTTCAATGATATTGGTCGAGCCGCCGACTGTCCGCCACACCTCTTCCCCGTCGGTGGACTCGATGAGCACCCTGACCTGGGCGCTGGTGCCGATGGTTTCTTCCAGAATTCGGACCTTGTAGTCGACCAGCCTGACGCTGGCGATGCTGGGGTAGAATTGGAGCAGCGACTTACGCAGCGCTTGGTCGAGGGCGTTGACCGGGCCGTTGCCCTCGGCGACGGTATGCATTACCTTTTTGTTTACCCTGACCTTGACCATCGCCTCGGCGAGCAATTCCTCGGGGTTGCCCTGGCTGGGGGGGCGGCGTCTTTTTTCCACCACTACCATAAAGTCGACCAGCTCGAAGGGGGGCTGGTAGTCGGGCTGCGCCCGCTGGATTAACAGCTCGAAAGAGGCTTCGGCGTTTTCGTACTGGAAGCCGCGGCTCTCCAGCAGCTTGACCTGCTGCAGCAGCTTTTGCGTCTCCTGGGACTGCGACGAGAGCTTCAGCCCCAATTCTTTGGCTTTATAGACGATGTTGCGTTTGCCCGAAAGCTCGGAGACCACCGTACGCTGGCGGTTGCCCACCTTTGCCGGGTCGATATGCTGGTAGGCTTCAGACCACTTGGTCATTCCCGCCATGTGATAGCCGGCCTTGTGGCTGAAGGCGCTGGCGCCGACATAGGGCAAAAACGGGTTGGGGCTCAAATTAGCGGCTTCGCTGACGTAGCGGGCGACATCGGTCAGCTGCGCCAGCTGCTCATCGCTAACGCAGTCGATGCCCAGCTTG
This sequence comes from uncultured Dehalococcoidales bacterium, assembly GCA_964419705.1. Lineage (GTDB taxonomy): Bacteria > Chloroflexota > Dehalococcoidia > Dehalococcoidales > BS750m-G39 > E44-bin88. The sequence goes on along the minus strand of CAYQPY010000005.1, from coordinate 14,668 downwards.
AGTTTCAATGCCGGTATAATCGAGCAGAGGTTGGCGTTGCCGCAGCGCTCGCCGTAGCCGTTGATGGTGCCCTGTACCTGGGTGACGCCGGCGCTGACCGCGGCCAGGCTGTTGGCTACCGCCAGCTCGCCGTCGTTGTGGGCATGGATGCCCAGCGGCACATTGGTCTGCTTCCTGACGGCGACGACCGCCTCCGTTATCTCGGCGGGTACGCTGCCGCCGTTGGTATCACAGAGTACCACGTTATCGGCACCGGCCTCGGCGGCGACCTCGACCACCTTCAAGCTGTAATCGGGGTTGGTCTTGAAGCCGTCGAAGAAGTGCTCGGCGTCGAAAAAGACGGTCATCCCCTGGCCCTTGAGATATTTTATGGAGTCGGCGACCATCTTCAGGTTTTCCTCGGGGCTGGTTTCCAGCACCTGGGCGACCTGAAGCTCCGAGCTTTTGCCGACGATGGTGGCCACCTTAGCCCCCGCCTCGACCAGCATGGTCAGGTTCTTGTCCTCTTCCGCTTTCATGTTCTGGCGGCGGGTGCTGCCGAAGACGGCAATCTTAGCCTTCTTAAGCTTAAGTCCGCGCGCCTTTTCGAAGAACTCGGCGTCCTTGGGGTTGGAGCCGGGCCAGCCGCCCTCGATAAAGTGGATGCCGAACCCGTCGAGCTTGCGGGCGATATTCAATTTATCCACTACGGAGAAGGATATGCCCTCGCTCTGGGCGCCGTCCCGCAGCGTGGTGTCGTAGAGTTCAACCTTAGTCAATTTTTACCCCTTCACCTTCCCGGCGATTAAGTCCCCCATCTGCTTCGTCCCCACCTTGGTCTTACCTTCCGCCATTATATCATAGGTACGGTAATCCTGACTGAGTACCTCGTCCACCGCCTTCTCGATGGCGCCGGCTTCCTTGTCCAGTCCGAAGGAGTGGCGCAGCATCATGGCCACGCTGAGGATGATGGCGATGGGGTTGGCCATATCCAGTCCGGCGCGGCGGGGGGCGCTGCCGTGAATCGGCTCGTACATGCCGAAAATCCTGACGCCCTCCTTGGGCACGCCGGCCAGGCTGGCTGAGGGCAGCATGCCCATTGAGCCGGCCAGCATCGAGGCTTCGTCGGTGAGGATGTCGCCGAACATATTTTCCGTAACCAGTATATCGAAATAGGTCGGGTTCTGAATCAAACGCATGGAGCAGGCGTCGACCAGCATGTGGTCGAGCTCCACGTCGGGGTATTCTTTAGCCACCTCCGTGGCTACCTGCCGCCATAGCCTTGACGACTCCAGCACGTTGGCTTTGTCCACCGAGGTCAGTTTCTTACGGCGCAGCCTGGCCAGCTCGAAGCCGACGCGGACGATGCGCTCAATCTCCTGCTCGGAGTAGGTCATGGAGTCGGTAGCCATCCTGCCCTTGGCTGTCTGCCAGCGCTTCTTGGGCTGGGCGAAATAAAGCCCACCGGTGAGCTCCCTGACGAAGATGAAGTCCGCCCCCCGTATCACCTCCGGCTTAAGATTGGTCGAGTCCACCAGCACCGGCGAGACCTTGACCGGGCGCAGGTTGGCAAAGAGCCCCAGCTCCCCGCGCAGCTTGAGCAGCCCGTCTTCGGGGTGGACCCTGGCCAGGGGATCGTCCCACTTGGGTCCCCCCACCGCCCCCAGCAGCACCGCATCGGCCTGGCGGCACAGCTTCAGCGTGGTATCGGATACCGCCGTTCCCTCGGCATCAATGGCGACACCGCCCACCAGCCCTTCTTTAAGATTGAAGCTGTGGTCGAACCGCTTGCCTATTGTCTCTAAGACCTTGATGCCCTCTATAGTGACATCGGGGCCGATGCCGTCTCCGGGTAGAACCGCTATTTCAAATTGCACCTAAGCTCTCCTTCTAGATATTCTCTTTTTGGTATGCTCGATAAGCCCGCCGTCGGCAATAAGCTCGGCCATAAAGTCGGGGTAGGGCTTGGCCTTGAACTCCAAACCCTTGGTCAGGTTCTTTATCCGGCCCTTGTCCAGGTCGACCTCTAAGATATCGCCGTCTGCGGTTTTGGCCACCGCTTCGTCGGACTCCAGCAGGGGCAGGCCGATGTTGATGGCGTTGCGGAAGAAGATGCGGGCGAAGCTCTTGGCGATTATACAGGAAACGCCCGCCGCCTTGATGGCCAGCGGGGCGTGCTCCCGCGATGAGCCGCAGCCGAAGTTGGTGGTGGCCATGATGATGTCGCCGGGCTCGACCCTGCTGACGAAGTCCGTGTCTAAAGCCTCCATGCAGTGTTTGGCCAGCTCGTCGGGGTCGGAGACATTAAGATAGCGCGCCGGTATGATGGCGTCGGTATCAACGTTAGCGCCGTATTTATAAACTTTGCCTTTTAGCATTAGAATAAGACTCCCTTTTCGATGTCTTTGGAGAGACTAGTTGCTACCTAGACCTCGATATATTCGGTGGATGACAAAGGCTCGGGGACGGGCAGGCCGTCGCTGGTCAGCCCTTCGAGGTGGAGGTTGATAGCCTCTTTAATGTTCTTTTCAGCCTCTTTACGTGTAGTTCCAGTAGCGATACAGCCCGGTATATCGGGGGAATAAGCGGAATAGTTACTCTCCGCCTTTTCGAAGATAACTAAGTATTTATACATAATGCTACTCCTTCAGCTTGGCCTGCTTCAGAATGCTATTTAGCGTTCCCTGCGCCAGGTCGTGATTCGGATTACCAGCGATAGTAACCCTTCCCGGCTTAGTTGGGTGCTTATACTGGCGGTGGCTGCCGCGAGAACTAACTAGGTACCATCCGTTGTTCTCAATCATCCTGATTATATCACGAACCTTCATTAGGCTTGCCGGCTAATCCTTAAGCCTTTTAATCCCCTTTAAACCAAAGCCCCCTCAAAATCTTTGACCTTTTTGGGCTTTTATTGAATTTCTTCAGGGCTGGCAATCCTACCCATTATAGCGCTGGCGGCGGCGATGGCGGGATTGGCCAGATAGACCTCCGACTTGGGACTGCCCATCCTGCCCACGAAGTTGCGGTTGGTGGTGGAGACGCATTTCTCGCCGTCGGCCAGCACGCCCATATGACCGCCCAGGCAGGGGCCGCAGGTCGGGGTGCTGACGGCGGCGCCCACCCTGATGAATGTCTCGATGAGTCCTTCAATCAGGGCGTCGAGGTATATCTGCTGCGAGCCGGGAAAGACGATGCAGCGCACCCCGGGGTGTACCTTACTCCCCTTGAGTATATGAGCCGCTAGCCTCAGGTCTTCGAGGCGGCCGTTGGTGCAGCTGCCGATTACCACCTGGTTGATTTTTATATTCTTCAGCTTGCTGATGGGCTTGCTGTTGGCCGGGGAGTGGGGCAGGGCGACCTGGGGCTCGATAGCGCTGACATCGTATTCAATGACACGGGAATATTCGGCGTCGCCGTCGGGCTCATAGACCAGGTAGGGACGGTCGGCGCGTGATTTGACATAAAGTTGCGTCTTGTTGTCCACGCCGAAGAGCCCGGCCTTGCCTCCGGCTTCGATAGCCATGTTAGCCATGGTGAAGCGCCCGTCCATGGACAAAGACTCTATGGCTTCACCGCTGAACTCCATCGCCGAATAGAGGGCGCCGTCGACGCCGATGTCGCCGATTGTGTGCAGTATCAGGTCCTTGCCGCCGACCCATTTCCCCGGTTTGCCGTTATAGACCAGCTTTATGGTCGGGGGCACCTTCATCCAGATGTCGCCCGTAGCCATGGCGGCGGCGATATCGGTGGAGCCCATGCCGGTGGCGAAAGCGCCCAATGCGCCGTAGGTGCAGGTGTGGGAATCAGCCCCGATGACCACTTCACCGGGCAGCACCAGCCCCTGCTCGGGCAGGAGAACGTGCTCAATGCCCATCTCGCCCACCTCGAAGTATATGACGCCCTGCTTATGGGCGAACTCCCGCATCAGCTTGGCCTGCTCGGCGGAGGCGATGTCCTTGTTGGGCACGAAGTGGTCGGGCACCATCACCACCTTTTCCGGGTCGAAGACCCGCCTTACTCCCAGCTTATGGAACTCCCTGATGGCGATGGGGGCGGTTATGTCGTTGGACAAGACCAGGTCGACCCGTACGTTGATAAAATCGCCGGGGCTTACCCGCTTCTTATTGGCGTGAGCCGCCAGTATCTTTTCGGCTAGAGTCAATATAGCTTCCTTTCTCCCGGGGGATTGGGAGTCGGGTTTATTACCGGGTGGGGTGGTTTTATCCCCCTTGAGTTATTTCCTGGTGGCTAAGAGCCGATTGAGGGCGTTCATGTAGGCCTTGGCGCTGGCGACAATGATGTCGGTGTCGGCGCCCCGCCCGGTATAGGTTATGCCCTCGCTCTCTATTCTTATTAAGACCTCGCCGATGGCATCGATGCCCTCGGTTACGGACTTAACGGTGAACTCGGTAAGCTCGTTGGGCACATCGACTATTCGGTTGATTGCCTTATAGACGGCGTCAACGGGGCCCGTGCCCAGGGCGGCGTCGGCTAAGACCTCGCCTCCGGGAGCGATAAGGCTGACGGCGGCGGTGGGGATGCCCCTGTCGCCGCAGGAAATCTGCACCCTGTCGAGATGATATTGCTCGGAGACGGTGCGTTGCTCCTCGGCGATAACCGATTCGATGTCTCTATCGGTGACGCCCTTCTTCTTATCGGCCAGCTCCTTAAAGGCGTTGAAGGCGCGGTTGAAGTCCTCCTCTTTCAGGCTGTAGCCCAGTTCCGCCAAATGCTCCTTGAAGGCGTGACGCCCGCTGAGCTTGCCCAGCACCAGGCTGCTGGAGGGTATGCCCACCGATTTGGGGTTCATTATCTCGTAGGTTATGGGCATCTTGATAACGCCGTCCTGGTGGATGCCCGACTCGTGGCGGAAGGCGTTTGCCCCCACGATGGCTTTATTGGGCTGGACGACGAAGCCGGTCAGGTCGCTGACCAGTCGGCTGGCCTTGTATATCTGGTTGGTGTTAATCTGGGTGGTCAGGTGGAAAAAGTCCTGGCGGGTGTTAATCGCCATGACGATTTCCTCCATAGAGGCGTTGCCCGCCCTCTCCCCGATGCCGTTGACGGTGCACTCTACCTGCCGGGCTCCCCGCCGCACCGCCTCCAGGCTGTTAGCCACGGCCAGTCCCAAATCGTCGTGGCAGTGGACGCTGACGACAGCCTTCCCGATGTTGGGCACGTTCTTCATGATGCCCTCGATGAGGTTGCCGAATTCACCGGGGATGGCGTAGCCCACGGTGTCGGGTATGTTGACCGTGGTGGCGCCGGCCTCGATGACCGCCTTCAGTATCTGGTGGATATATTCGGGCTCGGTGCGGCTGGCGTCCATCGGCGAAAACTCGATGTCGTCGGTATATTTCTTGGCGCGTGTCACCATCTCGGCAGCGGTTTGCAAAACCTCCTCGCGGCTCTTCTTCAACTGATAGCCGAGGTGTATATCCGATGACGATAAAAATACGTGTATGCGCGGGTGCGCCGCCTCTTTGATGGCTTCCCAGGCGCGGTCTATATCTTTGGGGTGGGCGCGCGCCAGCCCGCATATTACGGGTTTGCGTACCTCCTTGGCGATGAGTTTGACCGCCTCGAAGTCGCCGGGAGAGCTGATGGGAAAGCCCGCCTCGATAACATCGACGTTGAGCCTTTCCAGCTGTTTGGCTATCTCCAGCTTCTCCGGGGCGTTAAGCGTCCCCCCCGCCGCCTGTTCCCCGTCACGTAGCGTGGTATCGAATATGATTATCTTATCTTTTGTCTCAGTCATGGCTTCCTCCTCGGGAGAAATATTTCCTCACAGCGCCGTATCCCCTCCCCATTGACGGAGAGGGGTGGGTAAGGATGAGAATCTTTCTCCCGTAAAAGGAACGCTTATTATAATACATTTTATAACCGGAGACCTTTATTTCTTCTTGAGCCAGGGCATCATCTCGCGGAGTTGTTTGCCCACCAGCTCCAGCGGGTGCTCCTCGTCCATCTTCTTCAGGGCGTTATAGACGGGGCGCCCGGCCTGGTTTTCCAGTATCCACTCCCTGGCGAAGGTGCCGTCCTGAATCTCGGCCAGTATTTGCATCATCTCTTCCCTGACCACGTCGTCGATGACCCTGGGTCCCCTCGTATAGTCGCCGTACTCGGCGGTGTCGCTTATCGAATAGCGCATATAGCTCAGGCCGCCCTGATAGATGAGGTCGATGATGAGCTTGAGCTCGTTGCAGACCTCGAAGTAGGCAATCTCGGGCTGGTAGCCCGCCTCGACCAGTGTCTCGAAGCCCGTCTTTATCAGCGAGGAAATGCCGCCGCAGAGCACTGTTTGTTCGCCGAAGAGGTCGGTCTCGGTTTCCTCGGCGAAGGTGGTCTCGATAACGCCCGCCCGTCCGCAGCCGATACCTTCGGCGTAGGCGAGGGCGGTAGCCAGCGCCTTGCCGCTGGCGTCCTGGTGGACGGCCACTATCGCCGGCGCGCCCGCGCCCTCGGTGTAGAGCTGCCGCAGCATATGTCCGGGGCACTTGGGGGCAATCATGGCCACATCGATATCGGGTGGGGGCACAATCTGCCCGTAGTGGATGTTAAAGCCGTGGGCGAACATGAGCATCTTGCCCTTGGCCAGGCCCTTTGCCACCGCCCCGTAATAGATATCTTTTTGCAGGTTATCGGGCGCCAGCATGACGATAATGTCGGCTTCTTTGGCCATATCGTCGGCCGCCATCACCTTAAAGCCCGCCTCGTGGGCGCTCTTCCAGCCCGGGCTGCCCTTGGCCTCGGCCACGATTACCTTGCCGCCGCTTTCCCTCAGGTTCTGGGCGTGGGCGTGCCCCTGGCTGCCGTAGCCGACAATGCCGACCACCTTGCCCTCGAGCAATTTCAGGTTGCAATCTTTGTCATAGTATATCTTAGCCATGGTTCGACTCCTTTTATTTAGTTGCCTTTTTTCCTTTAGTCTGAGCTTTGGGCGGCTTTTTCACTACCGGCAGCGGTCCCGCGCCGCCGCGGGTCATGGCGATACGACCGGTACGGGCGATTTCCTTGATGCCGAAGCCGCGAACCAGGTTGAACAGGGAGTTGATTTTGTCTTCGTCGCCGGTGGCTTCGATAATCACCGAATCGGGGGCGACATCGACGATATTGGCCCGGAAGATATCCACAATCTGGATAATCTCGCTGCGGTTAGCCGAGTTGGCTTTTACCTTGATGAAAGCCAGCTCCCGCGTAATGACATTATCCCCGGTGATATCGGAGACCTTGACCGTTTCCACTACCTTGTCCAACTGCTTCCTGACCTGTTCCACCACCGTAGCCGGCCCGTTGACGACGAAGGTCATGCGCGACAGGTGGGGCGTTTCGCTGTGCCCCACGGCGATGCTTTCGATATTGAAGCCCCGCCGTCGGAACATGCTCGCCATGCGGTTGAGCACCCCCGGCTTATCCTCTACCAGGGCTACCAGGATATGCTTGGTCGTGACCATGCTGCACCTCTTCTTCTCGGCCTAGATATTGCTCACCGGGAGTTTGGCCGAATCCCTAACGGCTTTAGCCTCTTTCCTTGGTTCTTCGAGGACTTCAGCCAGAGCCGCCCCCGGCGGCACCATCGGATAGACGTTCTCCTCCGGTTCGACGATAAAATCAATCAAAAACGCGCCCGGTTCCGCCATCGCCTTCTGGATGGCCGTCGCTACCTCTTCTCGGCGTTCTACCCTTAAAGCAGGGATGCCGTAAGCTTCGCTAATCTTGACGAAGTCGGGACTGGTCAGCGGCGTGGCCACATAGCGCTTGCCGTAGAAGAGCTCCTGCCACTGTCTGACCATACCCAGGTAGGTGTTATGGATAACGGCTATCTTGACGCCTACCTTCTCCTGGGCGATGGTGCCCAGCTCCTGTATCGTCATCTGGAGGCTGCCGTCGCCGTCGATGCACCAGACGGTGCTGTCGGGGCAGCCTACCTTAGCCCCGATGGACGCGGGCAGGCCGAAGCCCATGGTTCCCAGCCCGCCCGAAGAGATAAAGGTGTTGGGCTTATCGTACCAAAAGTGTTGGGCGGCCCACATCTGGTGCTGCCCCACACCGGTAACGACAATCGCCTCGCCGTTGGTCGCTTCGTAAATCTGGCGGACGACGTACTGGGGTAGTATGCTTTCGCAGTCCCGGATAATCAACGAGGGGTGCTCCTTGCGCCACTCGTCGAGCTTACTGACCCAGTCGCCGTGTCCGGCTTTTTCCAGCAGCTTATTCAATTCCCCGAGGACGGCTTTAGCATCGCCGACGATGGGTATATCGACGCGTACGTTTTTGCCGATCTCGGCGGGGTCGATATCAATATGGATGATGTGGGCGTGGGGGGCAAAGCTGCTTACCTTAGCCGTCGCCCTGTCGTCGAACCTCATGCCGATGGCAATAATAAGGTCGGCGGCATCAACCGCCATGTTGGCGTAAGCCATGCCGTGCATGCCCAGCATCCCGTAGCTCAGGGCGTGGGATTCGGGGAAACAGCTGGTGCCCAGCAGCGTGGTCACCACCGGTATCTGCGCTTTCTCTACCAGCTCCTTGAGTTCGGCGTAGGCTTTGGAGATAATTACCCCCCGTCCGGCGATAATTAACGGCCGCTGGGACTCGCCTATCAGCTTAGCCGCTTTCCTTATCTGCGCGGGGTGCCCCTGCAGGGTCGGCTTGTACTGGGGCAGGTTGACCTTGTTCGGGTAGTTGAATTCCGCTTGTTCCTGTTGAACGTCGCGAGGCAGGTCGATAAGCACCGGACCGGGCCGGCCTGTGCCCGCCAGGTAAAAAGCCTCCTTCATTACTCCGGGCAGCGAATCGGCATCCGTGGCCAGGTAGTTGTGCTTGGTGATGGGTAGGGTGATGCCGGTGATATCCACCTCTTGGAAGGCGTCCTTGCCGATGAAGGGGCGTGCCACCTGACCGGTGATAGCCACCATCGGCACCGAGTCGAGGTGCGCGTTGGCGATGCCTGTTACCAGGTTGGTGGCACCGGGTCCCGAGGTGGCGAAGCATACGCCTACCTTCCCCGTCGCCCTGGCGTAGCCGTCGGCGGCGTGGGCGGCACCCTGCTCATGGCGCACCAGTATATGGCGAAGCTGGGGATACTGGGGCAGGGCGTCATAGAGGGGCAGAAGGGCTCCGCCCAGGATGCCGAAGATAACCTCGACGCCTTCCTTTACCAGACTTTCGCATATTATCTGAGCTCCGGTCATTTTCATAAGTTACGCTCCTTTAGTCGCTGAACACCGCCCCGGTGCTGGCGGAGCTTACCTGCTCGGCATAGCGCCGCAGGTAGCCGCTCTTCACCTTGGGCTCGAACTCGCCCAGCTTGGACAGGCGATTGTCTATCTCCTTGTCACTGAGCTCGACGTCGAGCCGCTGATGGGCAATATCAATCTTTATAATGTCCCCGTCCTTCAGGGCGGCGATGGGCCCGCGGCTGGCGGCTTCGGGGGAAACATGGCCTATAGCCGCCCCCCGCGTCGCCCCCGAAAAGCGCCCGTCGGTGATTAGGGCGACCTCTTTATCCATGCCCATGCCGCTGAGCAGGGCGGTGGGGGTGAGCATCTCCCTCATCCCCGGTCCCCCTTTGGGTCCTTCGTAGCGGATGACGACCACGTCACCCGATTTTATTTTCTTTTGCATAATGGCTTTGGTGGCTTCTTCCTCGGAGTCGAAGACACGCGCCGTTCCCTGGTGGAACATCATCTCCTCGGCCACGGCGGCTCTCTTGACCACGCCGCCTTCGGGCGCCAGGTTGCCGAAGAGGACGGCGATGCCACCGATAGGGGAATGGGCCTGGGCGAAGGGATGGATAACCTCTCTATCGTGGTTTCGGCTATCGGCGATAACCCCCGCCACCGATTTCCCCGAGACCGTTTTCGCCTTTGTGTGCAAAAGCCCTTCCAGCTCTTTCATTACGGCGGGTATGCCGCCGGCGCGGTCCAGGTCCTCGATATGATATTCCCCGCTCGGCCTCATTTTGGCCAGGTGGGGGGTGCGCTGGCTTATCTCGTTTACCGTGGCCAGCGGGAATTCGACCCCCGCCTCGTGGGCTATGGCTATAAGGTGCAGGACGGAGTTGGTGCTGCCGCCCAGCGCCATATCGACGCTAAAGGCGTTATGAATAGCCTGCCTGGTTACAATATCCCGCGGGCGAACGTCATCGGCTAATAGCTTCATCACCTGCTGCCCCGCCTTTTGGGCCAGTTGTAGCCTTCGGGCATCGACGGCGGGTATGGTGCCGTTGCCGGGCAGACCCATGCCCAGGGCTTCGGTGAGGCAGTTCATGGTGTTGGCGGTGAACATGCCCGAGCAGCTACCGCAGCCGGGGCAGGCCAGCTCCTCAAGCTCTTCCAGCTCCTCCGCCTTCATTGTACCCGCGGCTACCTTGCCCACGGCTTCGAAGATGGTGCTGACGTCGACCCTTTCCTCTCTGCCGTCGACTTCACGCCTGCCGGCCAGCATGGGTCCCCCGCTGACGAAAATAGCGGGCAGGTTCAACCTTACCGCCGCCATGAGCATGCCGGGTATTATCTTGTCGCAGTTGGGGATGAAGACCAGCGCGTCGAAGGCGTGAGCCTCGGCGACTATCTCCACGGAATCGGCGATTAGCTCACGGCTGGGCAGGCTGTATTTCATGCCCGGGTGGTTCATGGCGATGCCGTCGCAGACGGCGATGGTATTCACCTCGAAGGGGACGCCGCCACCGCTCCACACCCCGGCTTTAGCCGCCTGGGCTATCTGGGGCAGGTGGATATGCCCGGGGACAATCTCGTTAAAGCTGTTGACGATACCGATGAGGGGTTTATCGATGTCGGCCCGTCTCCAGCCCAGGGCGTGCAGCAGGGCGCGGTGGGGGGCACGCTCTATACCTCTTTTGACGGTATCGCTTTTCATTTTCCCCCTTCGTTAGCCGATTTTTCGTTTATAAAAAAGGCCGTCCCGTGGGGACGGCTCCTGATTGCTGTGAGACACGACCCACTGGCCGGATTACGTATGCATAACCAGAATAAGAATTTCATTGTTCATTGTCCAGATAACGTAGCACAATTGCTATGTAAATGTCAAGGCTGGCCTAGCTGGCCGGCTTCTATAGTTCTTATCTTGTCCAGTCGTCGCTGGTGCCGGCCGCCCTCGAACTCGGCGGTAAGGAAGGCGTCGACGATTTCGGACACCTCTTCCCGCACCTGCTCTTTGCCTGCCCCCAGGCACAGTATATTGGCATCCTGGTGCTGGCGGGTGCGTTGGGCGTTAAAGGCGGTGTAGCAGAGGGCGGCTATAGTCCCCTTGACCTTGTTGGCGGCGATGCTCATGCCGATGCCGTTGTTGCAGATTAAGATACCGTAATCAAAGTCGCCCCTGACTACCGCTTCAGCCACATCCCGGGCGTAATCGGGGTAGTCCACCGAGTCGGTGGTGTGACAGCCGAAGTCCTCATAGCTGTGTCCGCTGTCGGCCAGTATTTGTATGATAGCCTGCTTAAGCTCCAGTCCCCAGTGGTCGTTGCCGATGGCAATACGCATCTTAGCCTCCCTTAACTAATGTCGGGGCATATCTGCCTCAATGTTTCTATGGATAGGGCGCCCTGGCGCAAAATAACGGGGCTTGCCCCGCTCAAATCAACGACGGTGGACTCCTTGCCGCCGGGGCAGTCGCCCTTGATAATCAGGTCAACCTTATTACCCAGTTGGGCGCGGGCTTCTTCGGCGGTGAGGGCGCTGGGCTGTCCGCTCAGGTTGGCGCTGGTGCCGACTATGGCGGTGCCCACCCCCCGCGCCAGTGCGGTGGGGATGGGGTGGGCGGGGATGCGAACGGCGATGCTTTCACTGCCGCCGCTGACGATATCGGATACGGAATCGGACTTTAAGAGTACCAGCGTCAGCGGGCCCGGCCAGAATTTATCGGCTAAGAGACGGGTATACGCTGGTATCGAAATAGCGATTTCGTCCAGCTGGGAAATGTCGGCCAGAAGCAGGGGTAAAGCCATACGGCGCGGGCGTTCCTTTATGCGGTAGACCCTCGCCACGGCGGAGTCAATAGCGATGCCGGCGCCCAGCCCGTAGACGGTGTCGGTGGGGAAGGCGACTACACCTCCCTCTTTGAGGATAGCCACGCCCTTTTCGACCTGCTCCTGAATAGATGCGGAAAGCCTGGTGCCCATTGTCCCTTCCTATATTGAAAGTATAGCATAGTGGCGGGGCATAGCTAAAGAAAGGTGGCTAAACCACTTGAAGAAAAGCAATCACAGTGGTAATCTGTATTCAATAAAATGGCTAAGGAAAAAGCGAAGAAAAGCCCCCCCAAAAGCCCTAAGAAGAGCCAACGCGTAACTACCAGCGGCGATATCGAGGTCTCCACCTACCTGGAGATTGCCAAGGAGATGGGCGGCGAGCAGCCCGCGGAGGCAAGAGCGGCTATCCCCAGCGCCGAGCGCGAGGCGATAATCGTCATCGACTTCGGCTCGCAGTACAGCCTGCTCATCGCCCGCCGCGTGCGTGAATGCCAGGTCTATTGCGAGCTGGTCAACCCCGATACCCCCTGGGAAGACATTGCCCACCTCAATCCCAAGGGGTTTATTCTTTCCGGCGGCCCCGCCAGTGTTTACGATTCTAAAGCTCCCATTGCGCCGTCCTATATCTACGAGAGCGGTCTGCCCGTGATGGGCATATGTTATGGGATGCAGGTCTTGGCCCACCAGCTGGGCGGGCAGGTGACACCGGGCGCCAAGCACGAGTATGGCCACGCCGTAATGCACCTGAGCGCCGCCGATTCGCCCCTCTTTGCCGATTTGCCTTCCTCTACACCGGTCTGGATGAGCCACGGCGATAAGATTGAAAAGCTGCCGCCCGATTTTACCGCCCTGGCCTATACCGAAAATTCACCGCTGGCCGTTATGGGCAAGGACGGCAAGATATTCGGGCTCCAGTTCCACCCCGAGGTTGCCCATACGTCCGAGGGCAAGAAAATACTGAAGAACTTTGTTTATCGGGTCTGCGGCTGCAAGGGCAACTGGACGATGAGCAACTTCATCCAGGACAGCCTGGCCGGCATCAAGCAGCAGGTGGGCAAGGGCAAGGTCATCAACGCCCTTTCGGGAGGCGTCGATTCGGCGGTGGTAGCCTCTCTGATTCACCGCGCCATCGGCGACCAGCTTACCTGTATCTTCGTCAACCACGGCATGCTGCGCCGTGAGGAGGTGGAGAGGACATTCAACGTCTTCCGCCTCAACCTGGGGATGAATATCGTCTATGTCGATGCCAGCGCCCGCTTCCTCAAGCGCCTCAAGGGGGTGACCGACCCCGAGACCAAGCGCAAGGTGATAGGTGGGGAGTTTATCCGCGTCTTTGAGGAAGAGGCCAAGAAGATAGGCAAGGTCGACTTTTTAGCCCAGGGGACGCTCTACCCCGACGTCATCGAGAGCGCTTTCGCCGGCAGTGCCGCCGCCAAGATAAAGACCCACCATAACGTCGGCGGTCTGCCTGCCCGCATGACGCTGAAACTGCTCGAACCGCTGCGCTACCTGTTCAAGGACGAGGTGCGCAAGGTCGGGCTGACGCTGGAACTCCCCGAGGAGATGGTCTGGCGGCAACCCTTCCCCGGCCCGGGCTTAGCCATCCGCATTATCGGCGAGGTCACCCAGGAGAAGATTGATATACTACAAGCCGCCGACTGGGTGGTAATGAACGAGATTAAGAAGGCCAACCTCTACCGCCAGCTCTGGCAGAGCTTCGCCATACTCACCGATGTCAGGAGCGTGGGGGTGATGGGCGACTACAGGACCTATGGCTACCTGGTGGCGGTGCGCGCCGTCACCAGCGAGGACGCCATGACCGCCGACTGGGCGCGCCTCCCTTACGACGTCCTGGCGCGTATTTCCAGCCGCATTGTCAACGAGGTGCCCGGTGTCAATCGGGTGGTATATGACATAACCTCCAAGCCTCCCTCAACGATTGAGTGGGAATAAAAAGGGGGTAGGCAATGGGCGGCTTTCTGAAGAAACAGTTTCATGAAATGAAGGATAGAGGAGAAGACATAGGGATCATCTTCTTCTTCCTCGGCTTTTTGCTTTTAGTAGTCTTATTTATCTTGCTCTTGTTAGGCAAACGACCCGAGGTAGCTTTTGTCTCTATAGTAATAGGTCTAATGTCATTTGGGCTTGGTTTCGCTGCTATTGGTATATCAGCAAAGGCGGATAAAAGGCATACTGAACTGCTGAATAAAATATACACGAACACAGTGAGTTTGCAGGAACAGGACATGATTAAGGGGCCCACCGGTAACGTCGTAGTTAAGCCGCTACCTCTCAAATTAGTATTAACAACTTACCCCCCCGAAGTGAAAGTTGAAAAGAAAAGTAAAGAGGCAGCTCAGAAAAGACTTGATGAAGATACTCAGAAAGTTGGCTTTGTGAGGGGAGAAATATATCAACTCAAGGATGGTGGTTGGGGAATTGCTTGGGGTGGCAAATATCGGTTGTGAGCTATCGTTGTAGGCTATCATAGGATTTGCTACCAGAATAAAAGAGGACTGATTGTTGAAAATCTTAGTCGTCGGCGGCGGAGCCAGGGAGCACACGCTGGTCTGGAAGCTGGCTCAAAGCCCCAAGGTCAATGAAATCTATGTCGCCCCGGGCAACGCGGGCACGGCTCAAATCGCCCAGAACATTGATATCAAGCCCACCGATATAGACGCCCTGCTTAAAACA
>CAYQPY010000004.1:0-21357 GCA_964419705.1 uncultured Dehalococcoidales bacterium | reverse complement strand
TGAGCTTGGTCAGCGCCAGGCGGGCTATCTCCCGCCGCACCGGGTCGAAGCTGGACAGGGTTACCGCTTCCGGGGTGTCGTCGACGATGAGGTCGACGCCCGTCGCCTGCTCCAGAGCCCGTATGTTGCGCCCCTCGCGCCCGATAAGCCTCCCCTTCATCTCGTCGCTGGGGAGGGGGACGGCCGCCACCGTTGTCTCAGATACCACATCGGAGGCGCAGCGCTGTATCGCCTGGGAAAGAATGTCTTGGGCTTTCTTGTCGGATTCCTCTCTGAAGTGGGTCTCCCATTCCCGGAGACGCCGTGTGGTCTCTTCCTCCATCTCGGTTTCTATGGCGTCAAGGAAAAGCTTTTTGGCCTCGGCGGTGGACATGCCCGAAATCGTCTCCAGTTGCTTGAGCTGCTTGGCTCTGATTTCATCCAGTTCGTCACGGACAGCGGCTGCTTCCTTTTCCTTGTTGGTCAGGTTGCGCTCCCGCTGCTCCACGCCTTCCAGTTTGCGCTCCAGGGTCTCCGTCTTTTGCGAAAGGCGGTTTTCCTGACGTTGCAACTCGGAGCGCCGTTCCCGGTATTCGGCGTCAGCCGCCGACCTTGTCTTGTCTATTTCCCGTTTTGCCTCGTTGAGCGTTTTCTTGGCTTCTTCGTTGGCTTCGGCCTCAATCTTGGCCGCTTTTCTCTGCGCTAAGCGAATCTGGCGGTTGACCGAAAACCTCCTGAAGAGGAAGATGGCCATGCCGCCGAAGACGACGCCGATGACGAAGGCGAAGAAAACAGCCAGTATTCCCGTCATTGTCATTTTAATCCCCCCTTATTTTTAACTTTCCTCCCCCGGGAATAGGCTTCAGATAGATACTAACCAGTTTGCCCCTCCGGGGTCAAGGTAAGAATTTATCTTTAACCTACTCCTTCACTTCCTCCCAGACCTTTTGCAGGGTCTTTTTTATCACTCCGTAGCCGAAGCCACGGCGCTTGAGATATTCGCCGAGACGGCGGCGGAAACCCTCGTAGTCGGCAACAGGCAGGCTGCGCGCCTTGGCTATCGCCGCCTGGTAGGCGCTGTCTTCATCGTTGACGTCAGCCACCGCCCGCTCGATGACCTCGTCGGCGACGCCCTTTTGCCTGAGCTCGCGACGGGTCAGCCACTGGCTGCGCGGGCTGAAGGACTGGCGATTTTCCTTCCAGAACTCGGCGAAAGCCAGGTCGTCGACCAGGTTCTGCTCTTTGAGCCTGGCTATGGCCGTGGCTACGTTGTCCTCGCCAAAGCCGCGCCGGGCCAGCCTTTCCTTTAGCTCGGACTCGCTGCGCGGGCGGTAGGCGAGGTAGCGGAGGGCGGCGTCGTAACAGCGCTGGGACAGCTCGGCACCCGTGAGCGCTTCGATATCGCCCTCGGAGAGCTCCTGCCCCACCCGCAAGCCTTCTTTGAGGGCGACGCCGGCTTCCAGGCTGAAGGCGAACTTGTCGTCCAAGAATATGTTGAGCCGCCTCTTCCGCCTCTTCCCCTCCCCGATGGCGGTGACCGTTTTCATCCTTTTTCTGCCCCTTTAAAAGACATAAGGCCAAGGCATTACGCCTCAGCCCTAATTTATACTATCGGTTAAGATATTTTAATTTACTTTTCAGGGTTATGGGTGATGACGGCTGAGGCTCTTACCTTTTGCTCGATTTCCTCGGCAAGCTCGGGATTCTCGTAAAGGTAGTGTTTGGCGTTCTCCCTCCCCTGCCCCAGGCGAACATCACCATAGGAGAAAAAGGCACCGGACTTCTTGACTATCTCCAGCTCTACACCCATGTCGATAAGGTTGCCCTCTTTGCTTATGCCGTGGTCGAACATGATGTCGAACAGGGCCATTTTGAAGGGAGGGGCAATCTTGTTCTTGACCACCTTGGCGCGCACCGTGTTGCCGATGGCGACATCGCCCTGTTTTATGGTTTCGATGCGCCTCAGGTCTATCCTCACCGAGCTGTAGAATTTGAGAGCCCTGCCCCCCGGCGTTACCTCGGGATTGCCGAAGATAATACCCACCTTCTCTCTCAGCTGGTTGATGAATACCACTGCCGTGCCCGATTTGCCGATAGCGGCGGCCAGTTTCCTCAGGGCTTGAGACATGAGGCGGGCTTGTAAGCCGACGTGGGCGTCCCCCATCTGCCCTTCAATCTCAGCCTGGGGTACCAGTGCCGCTACGCTGTCAATCACGATGACATCGACAGCCCCGCTCCTTACCAGCGCTTCGGTGATTTCCAGGGCCTGTTCGCCGGTATCGGGTTGAGAGATGAGCAGTTCATCAACATTGACACCACAATTGGCGGCATAGGAAGGGTCCAGAGCGTGCTCGGCATCGATATAGGCAACCGTGCCACCCATTTTTTGCGCTTCGGCAATTATGTGCTGGGCGAGGGTGGTCTTCCCCGAAGACTCGGGGCCGAATATCTCGGTAATCCGCCCTTTAGGGACACCGCCGATGCCCAGCGCCATGTCCAGCGCCAGCGAGCCGCTGGGGATTGCCTGCACCTTTACCAGGGGGGCTTCCCCCAGCTTCATCACCGAGCCTTTGCCGAATCGCTTTTCAATCTGGCCGATAGCCAGCTCCAGTGCCTTTACCTTTTCTGTGGTCATATTCGCCTAGTTGAATAATAGCACAGACACCCCCCCAAAACAAGCAATCGGGGGCGTTTTTATGTCGTATGAGGGGTTGGTTTTGGGGCATCCCGCACCCCCTTGTCAACGAAGGTGTTATTATCCCACCCTGCCCACCCAATAGAGGTTAGACCTCTATTAACTCCTTATTTGGGGGTTTTCCACCCCACCCCGATTTTATCTATTCCCGCCCGCCACCCTTTTAAGGTAAAGAGGGGCTCTGCCCCTCTTAAACACCCCAAAGGGGACGTTGGTTCCACGTATTTTGGGGGAGTTGAAGAGGGGGCAAAGCCCCCTCTGGAAAAGACGTTTGTGGGTGGGCTGGGTTGGGACGAAATACACACGCTCGCCAAGGTGGGGGGAGAGAAGTGTATAGAGGTTACACCTCTGTAGGGCGGGTTGGTGTGGGAATAATTTCCTGGGGGGTGGGGGCTTAAAGCTCGAGGTCGGCCACGGGCGGCGGCTGGCGCTTGTGTCCGGCGGCGGCGATGATGGCCCTAAATTTCTCGTTGAGTGCCGCTGAGGCTTCACTAGAAGCCAGATAGCGGTCGAGCTCGTCGTAGCTAAACCCAAGCTCCTCTTCGTCGGTCTGCCCCTCCCATAAGCCCGCTGAGGGGGGCTTATCTGTAATCTGACGGGGGATGCTTAAGAATTGAGCCAGCTCTTTAACCTGACTTTTAAGCAGGCTGCCCAGGGGCTGAATGTCGACGCCGCCGTCGCCGTATTTGGTGAAATAGCCGATAGCAAGCTCGTCGCGGTTGCCCGAGCCGACCACGAGGTAGTTAAGCCGGTTGGCGAAATAATAGAGAGTGAGCATTCTTAACCGGGCCTTGAGGTTGGCTTTAGCCAGGCGGCTGACATCGGAGGAGGCTTTCTCATCCGGGAGCGCTTTGAGCAGGGTGTCGAAGGTATCATCAAGGACGACGGTCTTAGTCGGGATGGAGAACCTTTGCGCCAGCGCTTTAGCGTGTTCCACGTCCTGATTGGGGCTGTGGCAGGGCATAATCACCCCCAGCGTTTCTTGGGGGAAGGCGCGCTGGCAGAGCACCGCCGCCACCGAGGAATCCATACCGCCGCTCAAGCCCAGCACCACGCCTTGACGTTTTGCTGCGGTTACCTGTTCTCTTATCCAAAAGGATAGCCCGGCGGCTAGCTCTTCTAAGTGTATCGGTTGTTGCTCCAAGTTGCCAGTAGTATACTACCATGTAGCTAGCCGGTCAAAGGACACAAGTATGCCGAGCGCCGACCTTATCTTGCACAACGCCAATATAATAACCATGGGCGCCGCCCGTCCCACGGCGCAGCTGGTGGCGGTCAGGGGCGATAAGATTCTGGTCGTGGGCGATAACGACCAGCTAGGGGAGGTGAGGGGGGCCAAGACTAAGGTCATCGACTGCGGGGGGAAGACCGTGGTTCCCGGATTCAACGACGCCCACTGCCACCTCTTCGGCTCGATAAGAAAGCGGCGCAGCCTCGATTTAAGTCCTTCGTCGATGAAGTCCATCGCCGACATAAAAGCAGCTGTCCGAGCGCGCGCTCATAATACTCCGAGAGGCAGCTGGATTATCGGCGGCGACTACCACGAGTTCTACCTGGCGGAGAAGCGCCACCCCAACCGCCGCGACCTGGACGAGGCGGCGCCCGACCACCCCGTAGTCCTCTTCCACCGCTCGCTGCACGCCTGTATCTTCAACAGCACGGCGCTGGCGCTGGCGGGTATCACTAAAGAAACGCCGGAGCCGGCGGGGGCGGTTATCGAGCGGGAACTCGATACGGGGGAGCCCAACGGGCGGCTCTTCGAGATGGCGGGCTATATCCGGCAAAACGTATTACCCCCCTTGTCCGAAAACGAATTGGCGGAAGGTATAACCTCGCTCAACCAGCACTACCTTTCGCTGGGCATCACCTCGCTGCAGGAGGCGTCGGCGAGCAACGACCACGCCCGCTGGAAAACCCTCAAGAGCTTTAAGGATAACGAAAGCCTCAAAAGCCGCGTTTCGATGATGTTCGGTTTCGACGCCCTGAGTCAGTTTCAGGAAAAAGGTCTGGCCTTCGGCGCGGGCGACGGGGGGCTGCGGCTGGGGGGAGTAAAGTTTTTGCTCAGTGAGGCCAGGGGGAGGTTGCAGCCGCCGCCGGACGAGCTAAAGCAGCAGGCGCTGGATGCTCACGAGGCGGGCTTTCAGCTGGCCATCCACTGCGTCGAGCCGGGGACGGTGGGGGCAGCTCTGGCGACACTTGAATATATCGATAGTCGTTCGCCTATAACAGAACGCCGTCACCGACTGGAGCACGTCTCGGAGTGCCCCCCCCGATTATTAAAGCGTCTGAAAAAGCTCAAGGCCATGGTGGTCACCCAGCCCGTCTTTATCTATCACAACGGCGAGAGATATTTAGCCACCGTTTCCTCGGAACGGCGGCGCTGGCTTTACCGCATCGGGTCTTTCCTCAATAGCGGCCTGACGGTTGCCGCCGGTTCGGACTCACCGGTGGCCCCCGATAACCCGTTGCTCGGCATCTACGCCGCCATTACTAGGCGGGCGGAATCGGGGCAACAATTACTGCCCGAAGAGGCTATCTCCGCCGAAGATGCGTTAGCCATGTACACCACCAGCGCCGCCTGTGCCTCGTTCGAGGAGGATATCAAAGGCTCAATCGCCGAGGGCAGGCTGGCCGACCTGGTTATTTTGAGCGCCGACCCCTTGCGGTCGCCGCCGGAGAAAATCAAGGACATCCACGTCGAGATGACCATAATCGGGGGTGGGGTGGTCTGGGAGGTTTGACTTGCTCGCTAGTATGCCACTAAACTTGATTATATAGATGCGGTGGGGATGCTTTGAAAGATAAAGATATAATCAAGAGCCCGGATACGGCCAGAAAAGACCGAGTCCCGCCCGGCCAGAAGCTCACCGAGAGGTGGCCCGCGCTGCACCACGGCTCCGTGCCCAAAATCGATATTTCCAAGTGGGAGTTTAATATCTTCGGGCTGGTGGAGCAGGAGCGCAAGCTCAGCTACGGGGAGTTCACCGCGCTGCCGCAGGCGAAGGTTTTCTCAGATATTCACTGCGTCACCGGCTGGTCGAAGCTGGACAACCTCTGGGAGGGGGTGGCCAGCGAGCAGATAAAAGAGCTTGTCCACATCCTCCCCGAGGCAAAGTTCGTCATGGTGCACTCTGTGGGGGGCTTTACCACCAACCTCCCGCTGGACGATTTCTTCCAGCCCGACGTCCTCTTCGCCCTGAAGCACAACGGCGAAACGCTGACCAAAGAGCACGGCTATCCGCTGAGGCTGGTGGTGCCCCGTCTCTATTTCTGGAAGAGCGCCAAGTGGGTCACCGGCGTCGAGTTCATGGCCGAGGACAAGAGGGGCTTCTGGGAATCCGGGGGCTACCACAATCACGGCGACCCCTGGACGGAAGAAAGATACAGCTATTAGGCTTTAGCCTTTTTTCGGGTAAAAAGCAGATACCCCCCGCTCGCCCCGCCCAGTATCAGCGCCAGCCCGCCGCTGCCCAGGGCGCAGAAGAGGGCGGCGTCGTAGAAAAACTCCCCGGTAAAGAGCAGCAGCATGTAGCCCTCGGCGTACCAGAACTCGTTAGAGAAGAAGAGCAGGTGGAAATTCCAGAAGAGCCTATCGAAGCCCAGTAGCGTGCCCACCCCCAGCGCCAGCATGAAAGCCAGCGTCAGGCAGGCGCCGCCGAAAACCGCCCGCACCAACTGCCGCCAGTATCTTTTCCGCCGCCAGAGTAAACAGACGGCGGCGTAAGCCAGGACGTAAGCCAGCGTCCCGCCCAGCACCCAGTAATCTAACCGAATGAGGTCTTTGACATCCTTGAAGTGGACGGTTTCTTCGGGGGTAAAGAGCGCGGAGGACTCGCCGTCAACGGTGACGGTGATACTGACGTATTCCTCGCCGGAGTTGAAATAGCCGATTAGCTCATCGGCGATGGCTTCCAGGTCGAACTCGTTAAGCTCCGGGGTCTGGACGACGCTGTATTTCTCGAAGCCGTAGTTGTAGAGCCAGTGGCTGTTTACCGCCCAGCCCAGGCTGGCCGTAAGCAATAGGAAGGGCAGGCAGAGGATAAAGAGCCACCTGGCGATGATGCCCAGGACTTTCGTTTTCATACAGTTTAAGATTTTACACTGTCCAACCCCATTCTGTCATTCCCCACCCCCAGGTCTTTTTCCCACCCAGCCCACCCTATAAGGGTGGTACCCCTTATATATCCCCCTATAGGGTTATTCCCCACTCCACCCCTTTTGGGGGTTTTAAAGGGGGCTTCGCCCCCTTTTACCTTAAAGGGCGGCGGGCGGGAATAGATATAAAACGGGGTGGGGTGGAAAACCCTCAATAAAGGGCAAATAGGGGTCTAACCCCTGTAGGGTGGGTGGGGTGGGAGAGAAAGACCTCCGCACAACAAGGTGGGGTGGGATAACAAGCGCACGCTAGATAAGATGGATGAGGGGTGTTCCCCGCTGTCATTGCGAGCCGAAGCGAAGCAATCTCTCCGTTGAAAAAGTTTCAAAATTCCGCTCGGTTATGTCTTGTAACCATATCCCCTCGACAGGAGCCCTGTGCTATAATAAATCAGAGCTATGTTCAGCCACCTCCATGTTCATACCCAGTACAGTTTGCTCGACGGCATGGGTCGCATCTCCCAGCTTGTGGCGCGTGCCAAGGAAATGGGCATGGAAAGCATGGCCATAACCGACCACGGGGTTATGTACGGCGCCATCGAGTTCTACCTCGCCGCCAGGGAAGCGGGCATCAAACCCATCATCGGCTGCGAGGTCTATCTGGCGCCGAACAGCCGCCTCAGCCGCAGCGCCAGCGACAAGAGCAACTACCACCTCGTCCTGCTGGCCAAGAACCTGACCGGTTACCGCAACCTCATCCAGCTCACCACCAGGGCGCAACTGGAGGGCTTTTATTACCGTCCCCGCGTGGACAAGGAATTGCTGGAGCGCTATCACCAGGGGCTTATCGCCTTAAGCGCCTGCATCGCCGGTGAGATTCCCCGCCTTATCCTGGAGGGGAGGCTGGAGGAAGCCAAGCAGGCTGCCCTCTGGTACAAGGAGACCTTCGGCGACTTCTACCTGGAGATACAGCGCCACCCCATCGCCGAACTGGAGCAGATAAACCAGCATCTGATACCGATGAGCCAGGAGCTGGACATACCGCTGGTGGCCACCAACGACGTCCACTATGTCAACAAGGAGGATGCCGCCGCCCACGACCTGCTACTCTGCATCGGCACCAACTCCTCCGTCCTCGACCAGAAGCGGATAAAGATGGCCGGCGATTTCTACTACCTCAAGAGCCCCGAGGAGATGGCTAAGCTCTATCAGGATATTCCCCAGGCTTTGGAGAACACCGAGCGCATCGCCGAGATGTGCAACCTTAAACTGGAGTTCGGGCGCTTGCACCTGCCCGAAATAGCCTTGCCCGAGGGTAAGAGCGCCGACCAGTTCCTGGCCGACCTCTGCCACCAGAGCCTGGATAAATATTACCCCGACCCCTCCCCGGAGATAAAGCAGCGGCTCGACTACGAGCTGGAGGTTATCAAGCAGACCCAGTTCGCCAACTACCTGCTCGTCGTCTGGGACATTATCTCCTTCGTCAAGGAGCAAAAAATACTCTTCGGGGTCAGGGGCAGCGCCGCCGCCAGCATCATCCTGCGCTGCCTGGGCATCACCGAGGTCGACCCCATGGAGAATAAGCTGGTCTTCGAGCGCTTTCTTAACCTGGAGCGCCAGGAGATGCCCGATATCGATTTGGACTTCGAGGACGCCCGCCGCGACGAGGTCATCGCCTACGTCTCCAAGAAATATGGCAAGGACCATGTCGCCCAGATTATCACCTTCGGCACGCTGGGGGCTCGAGCGGCGCTGCGGGATGTGGGGCGGGCGCTGGGCATGGCCTACAGCGATGTCGACCGCGTCGCCCGTCTGGTGCCCTTCCGCCCGGGGATGACTTTGGAGAGGGCGCTGGAGGAGAACAGCGAATTGCGGGCTATCTACGCCGAGGACAAAATCATCCGCAATCTGGTCGATTCCGCCCGGAAGCTGGAGGGCGTCGCCCGCCACGCCAGCACCCACGCCGCGGGCGTGGTCATCGCCAAGCAGCCGCTGACCAACTACGTCCCCCTGCAGCGGGCGAGCCGGGGCGACGGCGAGACCACGGTTATGACCCAGTTCTCCATGGAGGACATCGCCCGCATCGGGCTGCTCAAGATGGACTTCCTGGGGCTGGCCAACCTGACTATACTGGGCAAGGCCAGAGAGATTATCGTTAAGAGCCGGGGCGTCGATGTCGACCTGCATAATATACCCATGGACGACGCCAAAACCTTCGAGCTTTTGTCTTCGGGGGAGACGGTGGGGGTCTTTCAATTAGAGGGGGCGGGCATGCGCCGCTACATCAAGGAACTCAAGCCCAATACCTTCGGCGACATCGCCGCCATGATTGCCCTCTACCGCCCGGGACCGATGGAGCATATTCCCACCTTTATCAAAGCCAAGCACGGGCTGGAGCCCATCCACTATCCCCACCCGGCACTGACCAGCATACTGGAGGAGACCTACGGGGTCATCGTCTACCAGGAGCAGGTGTTGTTTATCGTCCAGGCGCTGGCCGGCTACAGCCTGGGGCAGGCCGATATCTTCCGCAAGGCGATGGGCAAGAAGATTGCCGCCGTGATGAAGAAAGAGGAGCGTAACTTTATGAGCGGCGCCAGGGAGATGGGCTTTTCCTCCCAGGTCGCCGAAGAGGTTTTCGCCCTTATCGAGCCCTTTGCCGGCTACGCCTTCAACAAGGCGCACAGCTTCAGCTACGCCCTTATCGCCTACCAGACCGCCTATCTCAAGGCGAACTACCCCGCCGAGTATATCACCGCCTTTCTCGTTACCCACGCCGACCAGCAGGATAAAGTGGCCACCGCCGTCGCCGAATGCCGCCGCCTGGGCATAGAAGTCCTGCCCCCCGACGTGAACCGCAGCCAGGTCAACTTTGCTATCGAGCCCGACGCAGAGGGCAAGGCCGCCATACGCTTCGGGCTGAACGCGATTAAGAACGTGGGGGTGGGGGCGGTGGAGCCGCTGGTTAACGAGCGCAATAAGGACGGCGAGTTCGAGACTATCGACGACCTCTGCCGCCGCGCCGACCTGCGGAATTTGAACCGTCGGGCGCTGGAGAGCCTGGTAAAGGCCGGCGCCTTCGATAGCCTGGGCGACCGCGGCGCCCTGCTCGCTAGCGTCGGGCGCATACAATCCCTGGCCCAGCGGGAACAGCACCTGCGGGAGACGGGGCAATCCACCATGTTCGACCTCTGGGGGGAGACCATGCCCACCCCCATGCCCAGCCTGGAGCTGGAGGAGGCCGAAATCCAGACCAAGGATAAACTGGACTGGGAGAGGGAGCTGATGGGGGTCTATCTCTCCGAGCACCCCTTCGCCGCCTTTGCCGATAAAATAGCCGCGGAGAATACCGTCCTCTGCGGGCATGTCGACACCGAGCTGGTGGGACAGACCATCCGGGTGGCGGGTATGGTGGCTTCGGTGCACCAGTCGTTTACCCGCGACCGCCGCCCCTTCGCCAGCGTCATGCTAGAAGACCTCGACGGCCGGGTGGAGGTTATGGCCTGGCCCGACGTCTATGCCGGCACGCGCGAGCTCTGGCAGGAAGGCACGATAGTGCTGGTGGAGGGCAAGGTGAGGGTTCGCAACGACCGCGTGCAGTTGAGCTGCGATAACGTGCGCCGTTACCAGCTTGAAACTGCCCCGGAAGAAGCCCCGCCTGAGGAGAAAAAGCCCGAACCCCCGCCGCCCCCACTGCTAAAAAACCGCCTGACCATAAGCATC
This sequence comes from uncultured Dehalococcoidales bacterium, assembly GCA_964419705.1. Classification (GTDB taxonomy): domain Bacteria; phylum Chloroflexota; class Dehalococcoidia; order Dehalococcoidales; family BS750m-G39; genus E44-bin88. The sequence goes on along the minus strand of CAYQPY010000004.1, from coordinate 10,865 downwards.
AAGCAGACGGAAAATACCGACAACGATGTCGCCTGCCTGAATAAACTGGTCGATACCCTGAGAATCTTCCCCGGTGAGGATGAGGTCAACATGTGCGTCGTCAACGGGGACAGGGTGGTCAACCTTAAACTGTCCAATATTAACACCGGCTACTGCTCCGAATTGCACCAGCGCCTGGTGGCTCTGGTGGGGGAGGAGGGGTTGAAGGTGACCGATAGCTAAAGTCGGGGAGCGGGCTCTAATGAGCGAAAAAAAGGCGTCGGCGGGACACCGCCAGAGACTGCGGGAGAAGTTCATCCGGGCGGGCTTAAGCGGCTTTCACGACTACGAAATCGTCGAGTTGCTGCTCACCCTGGGCTCGCCGCGCAAGGACTGCAAGCCGCAGGCGAAAGAAGCCATCAAGAGGTTCAAGACCTTAAGGGGGGTACTCTCAGCTTCAACTGAAGAGCTGCAAAAGATAGAGGGCATCGGGCCTCACAACGCCCTGGGCATCAAGCTGGTGCCCGAGGTAGCCCGCGAGTTCCTCAAGCAAAAGACGGTGGCTAAGCCCGCCTATAAGTCGGCGCGGGAGATTTTCGATTACCTCTACCACTCTATGCGCGACCTTAAAAAAGAGGTCTTCAAGGTTATCTACCTGGACAGCCAGAACCAGATTATCGACATCGCCGACATCGCCGAGGGGACGGTGGACAGGGGGGCGGTCTCCCCCCGCGAGGTGATGGAGAGCGCCATCGGGCAAAGCGCCGTCTCGCTGATTCTCGTCCACAACCACCCCTCGGGCAAACCCGAGCCCAGCCGTAGCGACGAGCAGATAACCAGGGACATGGTCTTTGCGGGGGGGATTATGCAGATACGCGTGCTCGACCACATCGTTATCGGCGATAATAAATACTACAGCTTCGCCGTGGAGGGGTTAATCGAGAAATACGAGGGGGACTTCTTAGACCTGAAGCTTAAAGGGGTATCCGAGGCAAAGAGAAGACTCTACCGCGCTAAAGTATTGCCCACGGAGCTTCACTGGCGTACCTGACTAAAAAAAACTAACTTTTTGTCGCTGTCATCGTTATAATAGATTGGAAAAGATAGAGAGAAATTTAAGGAGGGCGCTATGAAAAAGGTTTTGCTTTTGGTGGCGGTGGTGGTGCTGACGCTGGGGCTGGTGGCAGGGTGCGTGGGGGTTAAGACCTACAAGGATGTCGGAGAGGATATAAACATCAGCGTGGACCAGGAGTTTATTATCGCCCTCGGCTCCAATCAAACCACCGGCTACAGCTGGCAGGCGAGCTACGACGAGACTATGCTGGAGCTTGTCGAGAGCACCTATGAGCCGGAAGAGACTGACGAGGATATCGTCGGTGGTGGCGGCACTGAGTTTTTCCGCTTCAAAGCGCTGGAGGTGGGGGAGGTTGAGATAACCATGACCTACGCGCAGCAATGGGAAGGCGGCGAGGTCGGCGAGACCAAGGTATTTACCGGCACTATCGAATAACCCTAGCCATGGCCAGCTTCCAGGCGGAGCAGGGAGCTTTTTAATCCCACCCCACCGCTGTAGCCGCTTAAGCCCCCATCGCCCGTAATCACGCGGTGGCAGGGAATGATAACAGGCAGGCGGTTCCGGGCCAGGGCCTGCCCCACCGCCCGCGCTCCCCTTTTACCCAGTCGTTTGGCGAGCCAGCCGTAGCTTCTGGTTTCCCCGTAGGGGATGAGCCGGGTCAGACGCCATACCTGGCGCTGAAAATTAGTGGCTGAGGAGAGGTCGAGCTCATCAGGGAAGTCCACCCTCTTGCCAGCAAAGTAAGATTTAAGGCGCTCTATCGTATCGGCGAAGGGTTTTTCGGAACGGGTGGCGTCTTTCAAGCTATCACCCAGCCGACGCTCGGCTTCTCTAGCGGAGGATTGGGGTGGGGTGGCGGCGAGCAGCCCCGAATCGGAGCCCAATATGCCCACCCAACCCATATCAGTATTGAAAATAGTATAGTATAGCCGTTGGTGCGTGGTCTTTACCCCTGTGTAAAATCTACGACTTGCGCGGTCGGCGGCGCAACTGGATGTAGGCGGCCAGGAATATCAGGGCGGCGCCGAGCAGGATGGAGGCCACTATCTTGAGCAGCTGCGATAAGTCCATGCTCAGGAAGAAGGCGTAGCTGAAGATGCCGGCCAGGATAGCCAGCGCGTAGGCAACGGTATGGGCGCTGAAGGTGCGGTGCTTTATCGCCCGGACGATAAGCCAGGCGATAAGGCCCAGGGAGGCAAAAATAGCCAGTGTTACCAGTATGCCGCTTACCATCCTACCCCCTCAAAATACTTGCCCAGGCAGGTGAACATCCCCACCGTCAGCAGCAGCGAGATTAGCTGTCCCAGCTCGGAGAGGTAGTTCACGTACTGGGCGGCCAGGTAGCCGACGCCGGCCAGGCAGAAGATAATCCCGAAACCGAATAGTACGTATTCTAGCTTCATACTAAAGTCTCCGGTTAACATGCACTACTATCCGCCGCTCGACTCCGTCCCGCTTGATGACTACCGAGAACTCGAAGTCAATGTTTTCGAGGATGTCGTCGGGGCGGAGTGCGCCCGTGTCTATCGTCCAACTGAATTCTTCTTTATCGAAGCCGGGGATGGTTACCGCCTGCGATATCAGGTCGCTGTGCTTGGTCTCGCCGAACCAGATGGCCACCTCGACATCAGCCGAGTAGGTGCTGAAGCGGCGGTTGTCCAGCTCGTAGCGGAAGGATATATCCTGCCCTTCCTCGGTCCAGACGTAGTGGTGGTATTGGTACCCCTCGTCCAGCCAGGTTTCGGGCTCCATGACCTGTTCCCCCTCCTGGATGGTGGTGACGCGGACGGTGTCGTAGACGCCCATGTAGCCGTCGAAGACGAAGATGGCGATAATGGCCAAAAAGAAGGCTATGGTCAGGGCCAGGTAGAGGTTCTTGCGCTGGGGGGTCTTTTTTCGCTTTGGCGTTGCCATCTAAAGTCTATGTATCATAAATAAAGCGCCGACGCTTGTCAAGAGGTTCGCCTGGCTAGCCCATCTCGGGCTCGATGAGCCCGTAGTCGCCGTCGTGGCGGCGGTAGAGCAGGTTGAGCTCCTCGCTGTCGGCGTTGAAGAAGAGGAAGAAGTCGTGCCCCAGAAGCTCCATCTGGTCAATGGCTTCGGCGGCCGACATCGGCTTGACGTTAAAGCGTTTGACCTTGACCACCTTGCCCGTGGGCGGGGGCTCTTCCTCCAGTTCGTCCTTGGGCGAGGTGCCCCGGCCCTTCTCGTAGAGCTTGCCCTTGTAGCGCTCAATCTGCCGGTTGATGACCGAAGCCACCTTTTTAATGGCCGCGGGCAGGTCTTCCCCCCGCTCCGCCCCCCGCAGCAGGGTGCCGTGGCTATCTATGGTGAGCTGGACGACGAAGTGCTCCTTGGACGCTTTTGTTTTTTCCCGGGCGATTTCCGCCTTGTATTCCCTGACATCGGGCAGGTGGCGGCCCAGCTTGCCCAGTTTGCTCTCGATGAGCTGGCGCACGGTGGGGGTTAGTTCTATGTTTTTAGCCTTTATCTGTAGCTCCATCGTTCACGCTCCTTATGCCGGTTCCTTTATCTCTTTAGCCAGTACCAGACCCCATACCGAGCCTGCCCCCGCCTCTTTTAGCACCCGGGCGCAGGCGTCGAGGGTGGCGCCCGAGGTGGCGACGTCGTCGATGAGCAGTACCGCCCTGCCTTCCAGGCGGCGGTCGCGGCAGGCGAAGGCGTCGGCGACATTATTCCGCCGCTCGTCCACGTTCGATGTCCGCGCCTGGGGGGTGGTGTAACGTTCCCTTACCAGGCAGCCGTCGACCAGCGGTAAGCCGCTGAGCTTAGCCAGCTCCCGCGCCAGCAGGCGGGACTGGTTATAGCCCCTTTCCCGCAGGCGCTTGTGGTGCAGCGGCACCGGTACCAGCACCTCGGCGGGGAGGGGGTAATCCGCCAGGTAGTCGCCCAGCCAATGCCCCAGCAACGCCGCTATAGCCCTCACGTTTTTGTATTTAAGTTCGTGGATAGCCCGGCGGACGGCGCCGTCGAATTTAAAGGGGGCGCGGATGCCGTCGATATCCGCCTGCCAGCCGACGCAGACGGGACAGATTACGGCGTTGAGCTGGGGCCGCCCGCAGCGGGGGCAGAGGGGGGGATTAATGCGAGGCAGCGACTTGAGGCAGGTGGGACAGATAAAATCCCCCTCACTTCCACAGCCGACGCACCAGCGTGGAAACAACAGGTCGAGTGCTATCCCCTTGAGTTTGGTTAACTGAGGGAGCACCTTCGGCACCAGCCTAATTCGGGGTCGTAGGCTCGGGTTAAGAGCGGGAGCGCGGGTTGTGCAACGTCCCGCTTATAATGGGTTCGTTGATATAGACGTCACCGTTCCTGATTTTAAGGTTGAAACCGCAATCAGGATTGGTGCAAACCCAGGCCTTGTAGTGAATGGCCGCCCCCTGACTGCCAAAGTCGGACAGGGGCACCAAATCTCCAGTATTGCATTTCAGGCATTTGGGGAAATTAGATTCTTCCATGAAGTCCTCCTCCCAACCAAAATGGAATCTTTTGAAGTATACACCATGCTGCTTTTGTTGGCAAGGGCTAGGCCAGCGCCGCCGAGCTTATTCGGGTGTAGATGGGCCCCTCTCTGGTAAGCTGGCTCTGCATCAGGTTGACGCTATCTACCCTGAAGCTCGGGGCGGCATCGAACTCGGTTTCGGCGATGAGCTGTCCCAGCCTGGCTCGTTCGTCGGGCGTGGCGCGGTCCCGTAATCGGGCCAGCGTCAAATGGGGGGTAAAGCGCCTGCCCTCGGGGGCAAAACCGAGCCTTTCCAGTCCGGACTCAAGGCGCTGCTGGAGGCGGGCCAGCTTTTCCACCTCCCCCCTCACCCCCACCCAAACTATCTGCACCCGCCCGGGGTTGGGAAAAACGCCCAGCTCTTTGACCTCAAGAGAGAAATAGGGCATGCCCCGCACTGCCTCGGTCATAGCGGCGCTTATTTCGCCCGTCCTGTCCGCGGCCACGTTGCCCAGGAACTTCAATGTCAGGTGGATGTTATTGGGGTCGACCCACTTTGCCGGTGCTTGGCTGCCCGCTTTGAGCTGCGCCTGAAGCTCTCTTAAGCCCCTCTTTACCCCTTCGGGGAGCTCGATGGCGATAAAGCAGCGCACCTGTTCCATAAGTCTAGGGCTCGTTTTTGATGCCGAGCAGCCGGTAAGCGTTGCCCGATAGCATCAGGTTTTTAGTTTCCTGGTTTAAGTCCAGCGCCTCAATCTCTTCGAGCAGGCGGCGTTGCGGCATCAGGGGGTAGTCGCTGCCGAAGAGGATTTTGTCGGGGCCGGCCAGCTTGACGACGTGGTTATAGATATCGGGCGTATAGAGGAAGGGGGAGGCGGCGGTATCGAAATAGACGTTTTTCATCGCCTTCTTGACCTCGGGCATCAGGTTATAGAAGGGCAGCCCCCCGCCCCAGTGGGCGCAGACGATGGTCAGCCGGGGGTTGGCGGCGATAAAGGGGTAGAGTACGTCGGGGGTGATGCCCCCCTTGCCCTGGTAGCTGTGCCCCACCGGTTCCGAGGCGTGGGTAAGCAGTATGAGCTTGTGGTGGTCGAGCGCCTCGACGAAGGGGGCAATCACCATCTCGTCGTCGAGGTCGAAGAGCTGCATATCGGGCCTTATCTCGCCGATTCCCTTTAAGCCCGCTTTAGCGCAGCGCTCGATTTCGGCGACGGCGGCTTTAACCGATTGGGGCTGGACGGCGCCGAAGCCGATCAGCCTCCGGGGGTAGCGGTTGACGGCGTCAATGATATAGTCGTTGGTTTCGACGCAGAGCTCGTGGGTCGTCCAGCCGATATTGAGGATGACCGAGATGTCAATCCCGCTTTTATCCATAGCGGCGATAAGCTCGTCGGCGGTGGCGATTTTAGCCTCGGGGTTGGAGTAGAGAATAGTGAAGCAGGGGTCGCTCTCGAGGTACTGACTGCGCTTATTCTTTATCTCAGGAGGGAAGACGTGCGTATGAAAGTCAACGGTCACAGCCCGATTATAGCAAACGCCCGGCGGGGCTTCAAGCGGTGAAGGATTACTCTTCCTTCTTCTCTTCTTCCGCCTTTTCCCCGGGCTCCTTGCCCTCTTCGACTTCGGCCTCTTCGGCGCCTTCCTCGACCGCCTCTTCCTCAACCACTTCCTCGACTACCTCCTCGACCTCTTCCTTGACCTCGCTGACCTTGACCACCATCTGCTCGGCTTCGTCCAAAACGGTAACCCCGGGGCCGAGGACGATATCCCTGACGAAGATGGCCTGCTCTACTTCCTCTAATATGCCGAGGTCGACCTCAATGCGGGGCGGGAGGTCGTCGGGGAGGCACTCCACGTTCAGGCTGGTCAGGCTGTGGGCTATGGTGCGCCCCTTTTCCTTCATGGCCGGGGCTTCGCCGATCAAAACGATGGGCACGTCAAACTTTATCTTCTCCGTCATCTTCACCTGGTAGAAGTCAACGTGGAGCAGGTCTCCGTTGCGGGGCTCTTCCTGGATTTCGCGGATGAAGACGCTGTGCGGTTGTTCGTCGCCTTCGACGTCGAGGGCGATAATGCGGGTCATGCCCGCCCGGACTATCATCCGTTTCAGGGTGGGGGTATCGCACTGCAGCGCCAGCGAATCGAGCCCGCTCCCGAAGAGGTGGGTGGGGGTGACGCCCTGGCGGCGCAAAAATCGGGTCTTTTTGCCCAGTATATCTCTCTTGTCAGCCTTCAGTTTCAGCTTTTCCATCTGTCTCCTCTGCCCGTCGGGTGCCAGCTTTGACAACCATTAACCATAGCACTTTCCGCGGTCTAAAGTCAATCAAAATCGGTTGAATTCGAGCCTGAAACTGGTGTATAATCAAGGCACAAATGACGAAGAAGACTTTACCTGAGACGGGCGGTTCGAAATCAACCTTGGCTACCAGTGCGGAAGCCGAGGTTTTTTCTTTATCAGCCTCGGTGGCCGAGATGGAGGCGATGGCCAAAAAGCTGCGCCGCCACATCGTGACCATGGTGGGCAAAGCGGGCAGCGGCCACCCCGGCGGCTCCCTCTCCGCGGTGGAGATTGTGACCGCCCTTTATTTTAAGATAATGCGTCATAAGCCCCTCGACCCGCAGTGGCCCGACCGGGACCGCTTTATCCTGAGCAAAGGGCACGCCGCCCCCCTCCTCTACGCCACCCTGGCCGAGTGCGGCTACTTCCCCGTCAAAGAATTGCTCACCCTGCGGCAGATGGACAGCCGATTGCAGGGGCACACCGACCGCACCATTACCCCCGGCGTGGAGATGTCTTCGGGCTCGCTGGGGCAGGGCCTGTCCTTTTCCCTGGGCTCGGCTCTGGCCGGCCGTATCGACGGGCGGGGGTACCGCGTCTACGTGCTGCTGGGGGACGGGGAGTGCAACGAGGGACAGGTGTGGGAGGCGGCTATGGCTACGGCCCACTACAGCGTGGACAACCTGACGGCTATTATTGACAACAACGGTCAGCAGATTGACGGCTGGAACTGCGACGTCATGAGCCTCGACCCCTTCGCCGCCAAGTGGCAGGCCTTCGGCTGGAAGGTCATCGAGGTCGACGGGCACAGCATCCCCCGGCTTATCGATGCCTTTAAGGAGGCACAGAAGGTTAAGGGGCAGCCCACGGTCATCATCGCCCACACCGTTAAGGGCAAGGGCGTTAGTTATATGGAGAACAACCCTGATTTTCACGGCACCGCCCCCAACACCATGGAGGTGGAGCTGGCCCTAAAGGAGCTGGAATAAGTGACGGAGCCGGTTTCGGTACGGGAAGCCTACGGTAAAGCCCTGCTTGATCTGGGCATGGAGAACCAGGACGTGGTGGTGCTGGACTCCGACCTTTCGCGCTCGACGATGACCGCCTTTTTCGCCCGCGAGTTCCCCGAGCGCTTCTTCGAGTGCGGTATCGCCGAGCAGAACATGATCGGCATCGCCGCCGGCATGGCGGCGGCGGGCAAGATACCCTTCGCCAGCACCTTTGCCGTTTTTGTCCCCGGGCGCTGTTTCGACCAGGTGCGCATGTCCGTAGCCCAGCCCGGGCTTAACGTTAAGCTGGTGACCACCCACGGGGGCTTGAGCGTCGGCGAGGACGGCACCTCGCACCAGTCCATCGAAGACCTTTCTTTGATTTGTTCCCTGCCCGGTTTCACCGTTATCGTGCCCGCCGACGCTATCGAGACCACCGAGGCGGTGAAGGCAGCGGCGGCTACATTAGGTCCTTTTTACATCCGGCTCTGCCGCCCCAAGCTGCCGCTGGTCTTCAGCGAGGACTACCGCTTTAAGCTGGGCAAGGCGGCCATGATGAGGCAGGGTGGGGATGCCACCATAATCGCCATCGGTTTGATGGTCAGGTCGGCTCTGGAAGCCGCCCGCGACTTAGAGAAGCAAGGCATCTACTGCCGCGTCCTCAATATGTCCACCCTCAAGCCCATCGACGAGGCGGCCATAGTTAAGGCCGCCGCCGAGACCGGGGCTATCGTTACCGCCGAGGAGCACCTTGAGCACGGGGGCCTGGGCAGCCTGGTGGCTCAGGTGGCGGCTAAAAACCGCCCGGTGCCCATGGAGTTTATCGCCATCAAGGACACCTACGCCAAGTCGGGCAAGCCTTCCGAGCTGCTGGAGAGATACGGGCTCACCGAGAAGGATATCGAGCGGGGCGTGAAGTCGGCGATAAAGCGGAAGCGCTAGTGGCTGCGGGGCCTCTGGGTCGCCGGCAGCCACCTCGTCCTCAGGAAATGGGTAAAGCCTACCAGACAGGGCAGGGCGACGGAGTAGGCGATGAGCACCCCGGAAAGCCCCGTTAACCAGCAGACGAAGGGCAGCGGCACGAAGATAAAGGCGGCGGCTTTGGTGGTATCCCGGAAGATAAAGTGAGCCAGTATGGCCGGCGCGGCCACTATCAGCATGGGTACGGTGACCACCGCCAGCAGCACCCCGATGGTGGTTGATTCCCCCCGCCCTCCCCGAAAGCCCAAAAATAGGGGCCAGTTGTGGCCGAAGACGGCGGCGACTCCCGCCAGCAGGACGATTGTCTGGGGGGCATCTGCCGCCAGGGCGATAAGCACCGCCAGCGCTCCCTTGGCGGCGTCGACAATGCCTACCATAAAGCCCACCCTGGGTCCCAGTTGGCGATAGGCGTTAGCCGCCCCCATGTTGCCGTCCCCGATATGCCTGATGTCGACGCCCCTTATGACGCGCCCGGCAATATAGGCGGTGGGGATGGAGCCGAGAAGATAAGCTATTGCTACTATCAGCCAGAACATGATTCTATTATTGGTGCCGGGGGTGGGACTCGAACCCACAAGGACTAAATCCGGCGGATTTATATCAACCAACGGCTCCGGCATTATCCGGTGAAGTTATACCAAGATAGGATTTGCGATTGTTATTTTGTCCTGTATTATTCATCTAGTTGCTTCCTTATATGATATATTATTGGCAACTGATTTAAGTTCGGTTAATACTTCTATGGCAACCTGTCTTTAGGTACAGCATGGTGATTGAAACTGGCGCCTTCGGCGGCTGTTATAGATTTAGAGAACGGGTGTTTCTTCAAATAATCTACGGAGCGACGAATATCGCCCAGTAACATATCTGCCATGTCATGGCTGAATCCATGCCTGACCAGTACGCGCATCACCGTAACATCGGTAATATTGGGAGGCATGGTATAAGCAGGAACCTGCCAGCCTCTGGTACGTAACCTATCAGAAAGTTCGAATAAGTTATATCCCGGTTCTACGCCCTCTTTTATTGTCCACGATACTGCGGGAATGCCCTTTTTGCTATTACCGTCGAAGAACATCTCAAAGGGGCCAATTTTTTGTAGTTCACGTGACAGATACTGAGCGGTATCATAGCAATTGTGGTGTATACGCCGGTAGCCGTCTTTTCCCAAATGGAGAAAGAGATAATACTGTGATACGATTTGCCCTCCCGGTCTAGAGAAATTAAGGGCAAAAGTGGGCATGTTTCCGCCCAGATAATTGACCCAGAAAATAAGGTCTTCAGGCAGGTCAATGGCATCGCGCTATACAGCCCAGCCCACTCCCAGGGGTGCCAGTCCGAATTTATGGCCGGATGCATTTATAGAATGTACTCGGGGTACGCGAAAATCCCAGACCAGTTCCGGCTCTATAAATGGCGCCAGGAATCCACCGGACGCAGCATCCACGTGTATCGGGATATCAAGACCTTTATCATGTTCCAGTTGGTCTAATGCTTTGGCGACCTCGGCAACCGGCTCATACTGGCAGGTAAAGGTTACACCAAATGTAGGCACCACGCCGATGGTGTTTTCATCCACGCGTTTCAGCACCTCTTCCGGTGTCATGCTGATTCGATTACGTTCCAGTGGGATTTCCCTGATTTCCACGTCGAAATAGCGGGCAAATTTATGCCAGCATACCTGTACCGGGCCGGTTATCAGATTAGGTTTGTCGGTCGCTTTTCCGGCTTTTTTCATACGCTCCCGCCATTTCCATTTAAGAGCCAGACCTCCCAGCATGGCAGCCTCGCTGGAACCCGTAGTCGAGCAGCCCATGGTATTGGCAGCCTCGGGTGAATGCCAAAGGTCGGCGAGCATATGGACACAGCGGTTTTCAAGCTCCGCTGTCGCCGGATATTCATCTTTGTCTATCATGTTCTTGTCAATCGAAAGGTCCATTGATTGATGAATCTCGGCGTCAAGCCAGGTTTGACAGAACGTGGCGACATTTTGCTGTGCATTACCATCCAAAATTAGTCCGTCACGAACCAGCTCGGACGCTATCTCCGGTCGCAATTCCTGTGTTGAAATCCGGTACTTCGGCAATGACATATCGG
>CAYQPY010000003.1:0-26143 GCA_964419705.1 uncultured Dehalococcoidales bacterium | reverse complement strand
AGTCAAAGTCGACGGCTTTAAAGACGAGCTGGTCAGCGACGACTTCGGGCTGGCTTCGCTGCCCGAGGAAATCTGGCGCGCCCGACTGGCGACGCCAGAGGTAACGGCTGGAGAATAGGAATGAGAAACATCCGAGAGATAAATAACCCCAACAACGATAATAAGGTAATCGACGCCTGTTCCATATTCGGTGCCATGGATATATCGGGGCGGCGCTTTTCCGGGGAGGGCGTTATCCGGGCTACGGCTAACATGCGCGACCGCGGTAATGGGCTGGGCGGCGGCTATGCCGTTTACGGTTTGTATCCCGAATACGCCGACCAGTACGCCTTCCACGTCATGTATCTGAGCGAGAAGGGGCAGCAGGCTACCGAGACGTTCATAAAAGAGAACTTTAATCTGGTCGCCGAGGAAGAGGTGCCGACGCAACCGATTCCCCAGATTACAGACCCCCCAGTGGTGCGGCGCTACTTTCTTGACATAAACCCAGACAAGCTCGGCGGGTTGGCCGAGGACGACTATATCGTGGACCGGGTGATGACCATCAATACCAAGCTGGGCGACAGCTTCGTCTTCTCCGGCGGCAAGGACATGGCCGTCTTCAAGGGGGTGGGCTACCCCCAGGATATCGCCGATTACTTCTGCCTGGAGCAGTATCAGGGCTATCTCTGGACGGCGCACGGGCGTTTCCCGACCAACACACCGGGCTGGTGGGGTGGGGCGCACCCCTTCTCTATCTTGGACTGGACGGTTATTCACAACGGCGAGATTTCTTCCTACGGGATAAACCGCCGCTACCTGGAGCAGTTCGGCTATCACTGCACCATGCAGACCGACACCGAGGTGGTGGCTTACGCCGTCGACCTTCTCATGCGCAAGCACCATTTGCCCTGGGAGATAACGGCTAAAATTCTGGCGCCGCCTTTCTGGGACGATATCGAGCGCATGTCCGGCGACGAGCAGGAATTAATGCGGGCGCTGCGCCAGGTTTACGGCAGCCTGCTCCTCAACGGGCCCTTCGCCGTCATTATCGCCCGCCACGGCGAGATGGTCGGGCTTACCGACCGTATACGGCTGCGTCCCCTCACCGTGGGGGAGAAGGGTGATACGCTCTACATCTCCTCCGAGGAATCGGCCATACGCCTCATTTCCCCCGAACTGGACAAAGCCTGGATACCCATGGGCGGCGAGCCGGTTATCGGCAGGCTCAAGACAGAGCCGACGGCGGAGACGATAACCGCCGCGGAGGCGAAATAAAATGCTGACCAAGAGGATTATACCCTGCCTGGACGTTAAAGGCGGGCGGGTGGTCAAGGGCAAGAGCTTCGTCCAGCTGCGCGACGCCGGCGACCCGGTGGAGCGGGCCGACTTTTACTACAGAGAAGGCGCCGACGAGCTGGTCTTCCTCGACATCACGGCCACGCCCGAGGGGCGCGACACCATGGTTGACGTCGTCGAGCGTATCTCGGAGAAGGTCTTTATGCCGCTGACGGTGGGGGGCGGCCTGCGTAATATCACCAATATGCGGCGCATGCTGCTGGCGGGGGCGGACAAGGTCTCCATCAACACCGAGGCGGTGGTTACCCCCGCTCTAATCAGCGAGGGCGCCGAGAAGTTCGGCAGCCAGTGCATCGTGGTGGCTATCGACGCTAAGCGGTTGAATAAGCAGCCCAAGTGGGAGGTCTATACCAACAGCGGGCAGAAGCCCACGGGCATCGACGCTATAGAATGGGCCAAAAAGGCGGTTGAGCTCGGCGCTGGTGAGCTATTGCTTACCAGCATGGACGCCGACGGACACCAGACGGGCTACGATAACGAGCTGAACCGCACTATATCCGAGGCGGTCAGTGTGCCCGTGATTGCCAGCGGCGGTGCCGGCGCTCCCGAAGACCTCTACAAGGCGCTGGTCGAGGGCAAGGCGGACGCCGTCCTCGCCGCCAGCATCTTTCACTACGGGACCTACTCCATCAACCAGATAAAGCAATACCTCTCCCAGAGGGGCATTCCGATAAGGATGCCGGGAGGATGAGAAGATGAAGACCTATATAGCACCCAAGTTTTTGATAAAGCGAGACCCCGACCTCTGCATAAATTGCAAGGTCTGCGTCAACCAGTGCACCTTCGATGCGCAGTACTATGACGCCGAGGACGACGAGGTAAAGAGCCGACCCGAAAACTGCGTCGGCTGTCACCGCTGCGATATATTTTGCCCGACTCAGGCGCTGACCATCATCCGCAACCCGCAGGAATACCGCGAGAACTATAACTGGCGACCCGAGGTGGTCGAGGATATCTTAAAGCAGGCCGAGACGGGCGGAGTGCTGCTCACCGGTATGGGCGACGACAAGGGGCAGCGTATCTACTGGGACCACCTGCTGCTCAATGCCAGCCAGGTGACCAACCCTTCCATTGACCCCCTGCGCGAGCCCATGGAATTGACCACCTGGTTAGGCCGAAAGCCCGACACGCTGGAGCTCGACGATAAGAACCAGAAACTGAAGACAAAAATAGCCCCCCAGGTGAGGCTGGAGGTGCCGGTGATGTTCGCCGCCATGTCCTACGGGGCGGTGAGCCTCAACGTGCATACCTCTTTAGCCAGGGCCGCCACCGAGATGGGCACACTGTGGAATACGGGGGAGGGGGGACTTCACCCTACCCTCTATAGATACGGTAAAAACACTATCGTCCAGGTGGCTTCGGGGCGCTTCGGCGTCCAGGCCGACTACCTGAACGTGGGCAGTGTGGTCGAGATTAAAATCGGGCAGGGCGCCAAGCCGGGCATCGGCGGGCATTTGCCGGGGGAGAAGGTAAGCGCCGAGGTATCATTGACCCGTATGATTCCCGAGGGGACGGATGCCCTGTCGCCGGCGCCGCAGCACGATATCTACTCTATAGAAGACCTGGCGCAGCTTATCCACGCCCTGAAAGAGGCGACCAACTACACCAAGCCGATTTCGGTAAAAATTGCCGCCGTCCACAACTCGGCGGCTATTGCCAGCGGCATGGTGCGGGGCGGCGCCGATATTATCGTCCTCGACGGACTGAGGGGCTCGACGGGGGCGGCGCCCAAGGTCATCCGCGATAACGTGGGCATTCCCATCGAGCTGGCGCTGGCGGCGGTGGATACGCGCCTCCGCGAGGAAGGCATACGCAATCAGGCTTCCGTCGTCATCTCGGGCGGCATCAGGAACAGTGGCGATGTGGCTAAAGCCATCGCCTTGGGCGCCGACGCCGTCTATATCGGCACGGCGGCGCTCATTGCCCTGGGCTGCCACGTCTGCCAGCAGTGCCACACGGGAAAATGCGCCTGGGGGCTCTGCACCACCGACCTGCGCCTGACCAAGCGGGTCAACCCGGATATCGGCGCGCGAAGGCTGGCTAACCTGCTCAGGGGCTGGAGCCTCGAGCTCAAAGATATACTGGGGGGGCTGGGGGTTAATGCTATCGAGAGTCTGCGCGGCAACCGACTGCACCTGAGGGGCGTGGGCCTGACCGATACCGAGCTGGAAATACTGGGAGTAAGGATGGCCGGGAGCTAATGGCGAATAGAAAGAACTCCGTAGTCAAGATAGACGCCAGCGGCGTTTACTACCGCGACCTCAACGACGTCCTGCGGGAAGCCATCGGCAACGGCACGCGCCGTATCGAACTGCGCAACGTCTACGGGCAGCGCTACATCGGCACCGACCTCAATGTGCCCGTGGAGATTGAGATATGGGGCACTCCGGGCAACGACCTGGGGGCTTTTATGAACGGGCCCAAGATTACCGTGCGCGGTAACGCCCAGGACGGCTGCGGCAACACCATGAACGAGGGCGAGATAATCATCCACGGGCACGCCGGCGATATTATCGGGCTGGCGGCTAGGGGTGGTAAAATCTTCGTCCGCGAGGACGTGGGCTACCGGGCGGGCATCCACATGAAGGAATACAAGGAGCGAAAGCCGGCGCTGGTTATCGGCGGCACCGCCCAGGACTTTGCCGGGGAGTATATGGCGGGGGGCGTCATGATTCTGCTCGGCCTGACCCTGGACAAGGGCGAGCCGCACAAGGCCCGCTTTATCGGCACGGGGATGCACGGCGGCGTGATATACCTGAGGGGAAGCGTCGAGGAGCACCAGCTGGGTAAAGAAGTCGGCGTCGCTGAGCTGGAAGAGGCCGACAGGCAGCTCTTGAAGGACTATGTCGGCGAGTTCGCCAGCCACTTCGACTACGATGCCGACGAGATAATGCAAAACACGTTCGTGAAGCTGTTCCCGCGCTGGCTACGGCCTTACGGCCGACTCTACGCCTACTGACGGGGTGGAATATGTGGCGCGTACTGATTATAGCTCAAGAAAGCGAGGCAATGTCCGGGCTACGTTCCCAAATCGCCCGCAACGGCTTTGCCTGCTCCATCGTTCCCCACGGCGATGAGCTGGAAGAAGAGATAATCGCCTACCGACCCGACCTGGTCCTGGTCGAGATGAACGATGACCTCACCTCCGCCCGCACCCTGGGGCTTATCGGGGAGTTCAAGGAGAAAAGAAAGCTGCCCGTTATCGCCCTGGTGGTCAGGGAAAGCTTAAGCGAGATTGACGCCATTAATGCCGATGATTTTCTGCCCAGCCCTTTTGACGGCCGTGAGCTGGTCTTGAGGATAAAGCGGCTGCTCAACATAGCCAAAAACGGCGCCAGCGGCGAGCTGATTAAGTGCGATGGCCTGCTTATCGACCTCGCCCGCTACGAGGTGACCCTGGAGGGCAGGATAGTGGAGCTGACCTTTAAGGAGTACGAACTGCTGAAACTGCTGGCGACCAACAGCGGGCGCGTCTATAGCCGTGAGGCGCTGCTCGACCAGGTCTGGGGTTATGACTACTACGGCGGCGACCGAACGGTGGACGTGCACGTGAGAAGGCTCCGCAGCAAAATCGAAGACTCGACCCACACCTTTATCGAGACGGTGCGCAACATCGGCTACCGCTTCAAAAAGAGCCTCTAGCCACTCCTCATCTGTAACCAGAATTTAACACGTTTGTAATCTGCTGGAAACATTTACGGGCTACGATGGAGGAAAAGGTAAGGAGGTTGCTTTATGCCCGTAAGTCCCGGTGATACCGCCTGGATTCTACTCTCCTCGGCGCTGGTTATGCTGATGACGCCGGGTCTGGCGCTGTTCTACGGCGGTATGGTGCGGCGGCGGAACATCCTTTCCACCATCATGATGAGTTTTATCGCCCTGGGGCTGGTGGCGATTACCCCCGCCGCCGGTTTCGTCTCACCGCTGGCGGCCATTACCCATAGGCGGCATCGCCGCTATCATCTCCTATTACGGTATGCTATTATTGAAGATAAAGCTGGGCATGGATGATTCTCTGGATGTCTTTGCCTGCCACGGTTTGGGCGGCATCTGGGGCGCCCTGGCCACGGGTATCTTCGCCACGGTGGCGGTCAATGCCGGCGGGGCTGACGGGCTGCTTCTGGGCAAGCTGGTGGATGTTACCATGGGCTTGAGAGTGGGGGAGACGGAGGAGGTGGTGGGGCTTGATATCTCGCAGCACGGCGAGAGGGCTTACGGAGGTCTGCTGCGATGAAGAAGATAGAGGCTATTATCCGCGAGGAAAAGCGGGATGCGGTCAAGAAGGCGCTGGAAGAAAACAGCTACTTCGGCATGACCGTCAGCGAGGTGAGCGGACGGGGCAAGCAGATGGGGCTGCCGCTGCAGTGGCGGGTGGGTGAATACCGGGTGGATTTGCTGCCCAAGCTCAAGATAGAGCTGGTGGTGCTCGACGAGGATGTGCCCCTGGCCGTGAGAGCTATTGCCCGTAACGCCCGCACGGGCAATACCGGCGACGGCAAGATTTTCGTCCTGCCTGTTGATTCCGTGGTGCGCGTGCGCACCGGCGATAAAGATGAAAACGCAATCTAGACCGCGATAATAATTATCCTGAAGATAACAAAAGGAGGATTAAAATGGCCAAGAGAACCAGAGAAGAAGGTAAGGACTACGTCCTTAAAATGGCTAAGGAGCACGACGTTAAGTTCGTCCGGCTGTGGTTTACCGATATACAGGGCATACTCAAGAGCTTTGCCATCACCGTGGAGGAGCTGGAATTAGCCCTTGAGGAAGGGATGGGCTTTGACGGTTCGTCAATCCAGGGATTTGCCCGTATCGACGAGAGTGACATGGTAGCCCTGCCCGACCCCGATACCTTCCAGCTGCTGCCCTGGAGGCCGCGCGAGCACCGTGCCGTATCCCGCATGTTCTGTGATGTCTTGAGGCCGGAGGGCACCCCTTTCGAGGGCGACCCCAGATATGTGCTTAAGAGGAACCTGAAGCGTGCCGCCGACCTGGGCTATACCTTTTACGTGGGGCCGGAGCTGGAGTTCTTCTATTTTAAGGACTCTGATAGCACCGAGCCGCTGGACCAGGGGGGCTACTTCGATATGACTCCCCGGGACGCCGCCGTCGAGATGAGGAAGGATACCGTTCTGATGCTGGAGGAGATGGGTATCGGCGTCGAGTATTCCCACCACGAGGTGGCGCCCAGCCAGCATGAAATAGATATGCGCTATACCGATGCCCTGACCATGGCCGACAATGTGATGACCTATCGCCTGCTGGTCAAAGAGGTCGCTCTTAAGTATGGCGTCTACGCCACCTTTATGCCCAAGCCCGTTTTCGGCATTAACGGCAGCGGCATGCACGTGCACCAGTCGCTTTTCAAGGGCGAACGTAACGCCTTCTTCGATAAGGACGATGAGCATCATCTATCCAAGGTGGCCCGGGGCTACATCGCCGGACTGCTCGCCCACGCTCCTGAAATCACGTCGGTGACCAACCAGTGGGTCAATTCCTACAAGCGGCTGGTCCCCGGGTTCGAGGCTCCCGTCTATCTTTCCTGGGCGCGGCGCAACCGCTCCGACCTTGTCCGCGTCCCCGAATACCGGCCGGGCCGGGAAAAGGCAACCCGAATCGAGTTCAGGTCGCCCGACCCCGCCTGCAACCCCTATCTTGCCTTCAGCGTCATGCTGGCGGCGGGGCTGGAGGGTATTGAAAAGGACATGAAGCCGCCCAAGCCGGTGGAAGAGAATGTCTATGAGATGAGCGAAGCGGAAAGAACAAAGCGGGGCATAGGCACCCTGCCCGCCAGTCTGCTGGAAGCTATCCTGCTGACCGAGAAAAGTAAGGTAGTGCGCCAGGCGCTGGGCGAGCACGTTTTTGAGGCTTTCATCCAGAATAAGAAAATAGAGTGGAATAACTACCGCGCTCAGGTAACCGAATACGAGCTGAAAAAGTACCTGCCTATATTATAGGTCGAGAGGGGGGCCTCTATGCCGCAGTTGGGTGATGCCCGTCGGCTGCGCGTCGCCATGGCCCAGCTCAATGTCACGGTGGGTGATTTCGAGGGCAACCTGCAAAAAATGCTTGAAGCGCTAAAGCGGGCGAAGGCTTCGGGTGCAGACCTGCTTACCTTCCCCGAGCTGGCTGTCTGCGGCTATCCGCCCGAAGACCTCCTCTTTAAACCCCGCTTTATCGCCGAAAACCGACGCTATCTGCAAAAGCTGGTCGAGGCTTCGGCGGGAATCACTATCGTCGCCGGTTTCGCCGACGCTAACGAGGCTATCTATAACGCCGCCGCCGTCATCCACGACGGCAGGCTGGTAGATATCTACCACAAGATATTCCTGCCCAACTACGGCGTCTTTGACGAAAACCGCTACTTCCGCCCCGGTAACAGGTGCCCGGTCTATACCATTGCCGGCGTCAGCGTTGGCGTGACTATATGCGAAGACATCTGGTACGAAGTCGGTCCGGCCAGCGTCCAGGCTTACGCGGGGGCTGAGGTTATCGTCAATATAAGCGCTTCGCCCTATTACTTCGGTAAGAGAGACGCCAGGGAGGAAATGATAGCCCAACGGGCTAAAGATAATATAGCTATTCTTGTCTATAACAACCTGGTGGGGGGGCAGGACGAGCTGGTCTTCGACGGCGGCGGCATGATTCTGGACGAGAAGGGACGATTATTAGCCAGGGGCAAGCAGTTCGAGGAGGACATGATACTAGCCGACCTGGATGTCGGCGCCGTGGCTCAGGCGCGCCTCAAAGACCCGGAGTGGCAGAAGGGGGTGGCGCCCTGGAAAGAACCGCCCTGGCCGGTCACCCGGGCCGCTCTATCCGATAAACCTCGTAATGCGAAAAAGCCTTCGATATCCACCAAGAAGGTCAAACCGAGGAGCCTTTACGCCGAAATCTACGGTGCCCTGGCGCTGGGCACGGGTGACTATGTGACCAAGAACGGCTTTAAGAAGGTTTTAATCGGGCTTTCGGGGGGAATAGATTCCAGCCTGGTAGCCGCCGTCGCCGTTGACGCCCTGGGCAAGGCGAACGTGGTGGGGGTGGCTATGCCCTCAAGGTATTCCTCCGCGGGCAGCGTCTCCGACGCCGAACTTCTGGCAAAAAACATGGGCATCAAGCTGCTGACCGTCCCCATCGAGCCGGTTTTTCAGGCTTACCATGATATGCTCGCCGGGGCTTTCAAGGGCACGAAGCCCGATGTCGCCGAGGAGAATATTCAAGCCCGTATCAGGGGCAACATCCTGATGGCGCTGTCCAACAAGTTCGGCTGGCTGGTGCTGACCACGGGTAACAAGAGCGAGATGGCTACGGGCTACACCACGCTCTATGGGGATATGGCGGGGGGTTTTGCCGTGATAAAGGATGTGCCCAAGACCATGGTTTACGAGCTGGCCCACTACCGCAACTATCTGGGTGATAAGGAGCTAATTCCGTCTTCGATTATCGATAAACCGCCTTCGGCGGAGCTGAGACCAGAGCAGAAAGACATCGACACCCTGCCTGACTACGAGTTGCTCGACCCCGTGCTCAAAGCCTACGTCGAAGAGGACAAGAGCGTTGAGCAGATTGTAGCGCTGGGCATCGATGAAGAGGTGGTCAAGAGAGCCGCCCGACTGGTGGACGGTAGCGAATACAAGCGACGGCAGGCGCCGCCGGGGATAAAGATAACCACCAGGGCTTTGGGGCGGGACCGCCGGCTGCCCATTACCAACCGCTACAAAGGGTGGTAGTGGGGGCTTAAAGCTATTGGCAGGGCGTGGTATAATAGCCCAGAACCATAACGTTGAGCAGTGAGGTTTGCCATGGAGCAGGTTGTCGGTTCTGACGCCGAAGGTAAGCTGATAGCCATCCTCAAGATCCTGAGCGAGTTCCCGGAGCCGCTGGGCTCCATCACTATCGCCCGTCGCCTGGAGGGGGAGGGGGTTTTCCTGAGCGAGCGGGCGGTCAGGTATCACCTGAGGATAGCCGACGAGCGTGGCTACACCCAGCCGGGGGGTCGGGACGGGCGGATGATTACCCCCGAGGGACGGCGGGAAGTCAAAGACGCGCTGGCTTCGCAGCAGCTCGGTTTCGTCAAGGAGAAGCTGGAACTGCTGGCTTACCAGACCACCTTCGACCCCAAAAAGCGCAGCGGCCAGCTGCCGATAAATACCTCGTTCGTGGCTAAAGACAGGTTCAAGAAGGCGCTTTCGGCCATGAAGGATACCTTTAAGGCGGGAATCTGCGTCAGCGAGCTGGTGGCCACGGCGGAGGCAGGCGAGCACCTCGGGGCTGTGGTCGTGCCCGACGGTAAGGTCGGCTTCGCCACCGTTTGCGGCGCGGCCATCAACGGCGTGCTGCTCAAGGCGGGCATCCCCAGCGAGTTCCGCTTCGGCGGCGTGCTCGAAGTGAGAAAGTCTCAGCCGAGGCGTTTTGTCGCCATCATCGACTATGCCGGCACCTCCCTCGACCCCTCGGAGCAGTTTATCCGGGCTCGGATGACCAGCGTCGGCGAAGCCGCCCGCACGGGCAGCGGTAAGATTCTGGGCAATTTCCGCACCATACCCGCCCAGGCACGGGAAGCCGTGGAGGAAAAGCTGGCTCTGCTCAAGGAGGTTGGTATTAACGGGGTCTATGCCCTGGGCGAAACCAGCGAGCCGCTTTGCCAGATTCCGGTAGCCTTGAATCGGGTCGGCGCCGTCCAGCTGGGCGGGCTTAACCCGGTGGCGGCGGCTGTCGAAGCCGGCATCGAGATTGAAAATGTCGCCGAGAGTGGGCTGGTCGACTTCGACCAGCTGGTCAGCTTCTCGAAATTATAGGGCAAATTACCATCTTTCCACTGGATAGGATTGACTCGATAATCCTGGTTGCGGTAAACTGTTCTTTGTATAAACTATATCTAAAGACTCTCCGAGCTATTTTGCCTAAACCGATAGCGGCATGGCAGCTAGCCGAGAGGGTGTTGCCGGAAACGGCAATGCCTCCCGTGTTTGGAAAGGAGGGTGCATGTGTGCCTGCCCGAAGCACTTCCCTCCGGAAGTGCCTGTCTTTTTTATGACTACCACGGCTTGACCCGGTAAGCCGGTGGCGATAAAGCCAGCGGATAAAGATCTAAAGAAGGAGACAAAGTTGAAAAGCATTACCTTGAAAATCAATGGAGTACAGCACAGGTTGGTCGTCGAGAAGGATGCGGTGCTCCTCGACCTGCTCCGGGATGAGCTGCGTCTCACTGGCACCAAGCAGGGGTGCGACCGCAAGGGCCAGTGCGGGGCTTGCACCGTGATTGTCAACGGCAAGACGGTCCTATCCTGCCTGACCAAGGTGGCCAACCTCGACGGCGCCGAGGTTATTAGCGTGGAGGGGTTGGGCACGCCCGACAATCCGCACCTGATACAGGAAGCCTACGTCCTTTCCGGGGCGATTCAGTGCGGCTTTTGCACACCGGGTTTGATTATGGCCACCAAGGTATTGCTGGATAAGACCCCGAAGCCCACCCGCGATGAAATCAAGATAGCCTTACGCAACCACCTCTGCCGCTGCACCGGCTACAGCAAGATTATCGAAGCCGTCGAGCTGGCCGCCCGTTTTCTGCGCGGAGAGACGACCCCGGCCAAGGTGAGGCCCGACCCCAGGGGAAAACAGATAGGCGTTTCTCACCCCCGCCCCTGGTCTATGCTCAAAGCCTGCGGGCTGGCGCCCTTTGCCGCCGACATCGTTATGCCCGGGGCGCTGCAGTTAGCCGTGGTGGCCAGTCCTCACCATAACGCCCGCATCAAGAACATCGACTTTGCCAAGGCGGCCAAGATGCCCGGCGTCGCCGGCATCGTGACGGCCAGGGATATTAAGGGCACCAACGCGCTGGGCAAGGATAAAAAGTTGCTCTTCGATGTCGATGACGTCGTCCCCCTGCTCGGGGCGCACATAGCTATCGTCGCCGCCAGTACCCGTAAAGAAGCCCTGGCCGCGGCGGAAGCGGTCAAAGTGGAATACGATATTTTGCCGAGGGTGGCAACCCCGCAGGAGGCGCTGGCCAAAGGCGCCCCCGAGGTGCAACCGGGCACGGGCAACATTTGCATGATGAACCGACAGGTCAAGGGCGACGCCAAGAAGGCGCTGAGCTCTTCGGCGTTTGTCGTCGAGGCCGATTTCAGCACGCAGCAGATTCACCAGGCGCCGCTGGAGCCCGAAGCCGGCGTTGCCTACCTGGAGGGAGAGGGCAAGGACGCCGAGCTGGTGGTGGTGGGGCGGTCACTGCGCATTCACGACCACGCCAAGGTGATTAAAGATGCCCTGGGTTGTGAAAAAATCCGCTACCAGGAAGCCTTTACCGGCGGGCAGTTCGGCATAAAGGTTGACCTGACCTCGGAGCAGATAGCCGGAGCCGCCGCCCTTCATTTCAAGAGACCGGCGCGTTATATCCCCAGCACCACCGAGTCCATGCAGATGACCAGCAAGCGGCATCCCTTCGGCATGAAGGTGCGCCTGGGCGCCGATGACCAGGGCAAGCTCACCGGCTTCGAGATATACGCCATCGTGGAAAAGGGCGCTTTCTCGGCAGCGGCGTGGGTTATCGTCAACCGCTCCCTGGCTATGCTCAGCGGCGGCTACCATATACCCAATGTATTCGGCGAAATAAAGCTGGTTTTTACCAACAACGTCTGGGGAGGGGCCGCCCGGGGGGCAGGCCCGCCCCAGGTTAACTACGCCCTTGAGTCGGCCATGGACCTGCTGGCGGCCAAAGTGGGTATGGAACCTCTCGCCTTCCGCCAGCTCAATATCATCAAGCCCGGGGAGTCCACCTCCAGCGGTCATGTCATGGAGGAATGGGCTCTGGACGGTTGCCTGAAGAAGGTCAAGCCCATATACGAGAAGGCGCTGAAAGAAGCCGCCGCCTTCAAGTCCAATAACCTGCGGCGGGGGGTGGGGCTGGCGGGCTCAAGCTTCGGCATCGGCGAGGCTATGGACAAATCCGAGGTCGCCGTGGAGCTCGATGCCGACGATGGCCTGACCATTTACGCCTCGGTGGCCGACCCCGGTGAGGGCAACGACTCCATGCTGACCCAGATTGCCTCCCACCTGACCAAAATTCCCAGGGACAAAATCCGCTTGCAGACCCGCGATTCGGCACTGACGCCTAATTCGGGGCTTTCGGCGGGTTCCCGCCAGACCTTTATGTCGGGGCACGCCCTGGTCAAAGCCATAGAAGCCCTGCAGGCCGCAAAGAAAGAGGCCGGAGCCAAGAACCACGCCGCCCTGGTTAAAGCGGGTAAGCCGACCCGCTATCAGGTGAGGCACAACCTGACGCAGACGGGCATGGACGCAGAGACCGGCCAGGGCGAATTCTTCGCCTCCCGGTGCCACGGTGTGCAGATGGCTGAGGTCGAAGTCGACACCAAGAGCGGTGAGGTCAGGGTGCTTAAGATGACCGGCGTCGTTGACGCCGGCACCCTTATCAACCCCCTGAACGTCCTCTGCCAGATTGAGGGCGGCATGGACATGGGGGCGGGTATGGCGCTGCGCGAGAAGTACGTCCACGGCGAATCGGTGGACTGGGTAACCTATAAGTACCCCACCATGAAGACTTCCTTCGACAAGGAAGTAATCCTCATCGAGACGCCGCGCGCCAACGGGCCGCTGGGAGCCACCGGTGTCGGTGAGTTCACCCTTATGCCCACCTCGCCGTCAATCATGAACGCCATCGAGAACGCCATCGGCGCCCGGGTTTACGACCTGCCGGCTACGCCGGACAAGGTGCTCAAGGCGCTCAAAGGCAAGAAGGCTTAAAGGCTGGTATTAGTTATAAAAGAGCAGGGCCGAGGTTAATTCCCTCGACCCTGTTTATTTTATTTAGGGCGTTTGGTTTTTAGTCCTTTACCTTAGTCTCTTTCTCCAGTACTTCGGATAGGGCTTTGAAGCCCTCACCGCCGAAAGACTTGAACTGCAGCGTAAGCAGCTCCGAGTATTTAAAGCCCTTGGAATTAATCCAGTCCCGATGGACCTTATCGCCCCGCCCGATCATGTGGCGAGATAGGTCAAGGGCGGTGCTCGAAACCTTGTTGCATACCGGACATTGATAACTCATATAAAACCTCCGCTAATTTAGACCAAAGCCTTATTTAGCCTTCTGTTTTTTCTCCTTCTCCCTGAGGGCCTTGAAGACCTTCTCCGGAGTTATGGGCAAATCGTTGATGCGAACACCGACGGCTTTGTAAACGGCGTTGCCGATAGCGCCGGCGGTGGGATTGGTCAGGCCTTCGCCGGCTTCCTTGGTGCCGAAGGGACCCTCGGGCTCGTAGGTGTCAATCTCCAGAATGTCGGTCTCGGGCATATCCAGGGAGCGAATGAGCTTGTAATCGGCGATGGACGGGTTGAGAATCTTACCGTCGTCCATGGGCTGGTCTTCGCAGTAGCCGTAGCCGCCCGCCATCATGATAGCTCCTTCCAGCTGCCCTTCGATGCCGAGGGGGTTGATTACGGTGCCGCTTTCGTGGGCGGTGGTGACGTTGACCAGCTTATAGCGGCCCGTCTCCACATCCACAGCCACCTCAGCTGCCTGGACGCCGAAGCTGTAGGCGGGGGATATCATGCCCTTGCGGTGGGGGGTATAGTGGCCGCGGCCCATGATAGCCACGCCGTCTTTGCCCCTTATCGCCTCTTTAACGACATCGTAGTAGGACACGCCTCTCTCGGGGCGGTTGATGATATGAATCCAGCCGTCTTTTATATCCAGGTCGTAGACGATGTTGACGCCCATCTTGGCGGCGGCGAATTCCATAATCTGGTTCTTACATTCCTCGGCGGCTCTCTTGACGGCGTTGCCGCTCATCAGCGTCTGCCGGCTGCCCCAGGCACCGAGGCCAGGCGGGCAGGTGCCGGTATCGCCAGAGAACATTCTGATATCCTCCAGTTTAATGCCCAACTCCTCGGCGGCAATCATAGCCAGGGTAGTATTTGAGCCCTGGCCGATATCGCAGGCACCGGTATAGACATCGGCCTTGTCGTCGATGTTTATTCTGACCACAGCCGCCGAGAAGGCGTAGGGGGTGTTGAACCAGTTGAAGATACCGCCGGACATAAAGCCGTAGGCGGAAACGCCGATGCCGTGGTTGGCGGGCAGCTTGCCCTACTTCTTGATGTGCGCGTCAATCTTGTCCAGGCACTGGTGCAGGCCGCAGCTCTGGATAAATGCCTGTCCGGGGACTTCGTAGTTGGGGGTCATGCCGTTTATGCGTCGTATCTCGATGGGGTCAATGCCCAGGTCATCGGCCATCATGTCGATCTGGGATTCACCGACGAACGTCGACTGGGGAGCGCCGAAGCCGCGCATAGCCGAGGTGACGGCGGTATTGGTATAGACCCGGTAGCCGTCATAGCGATAGTTGGGGTATTTATAGGGGAACGAGGAGAAGAAACCGGTCAGGTAGAGCGCCGTAGCGCCCATAGCCGTATAGGCGCCGCCCTCGGTGATGACGCGGGCTTCCTTAGCCAGCATTCTGCCGTCTTTGGTAGCACCGAGCTTGAGGAAGTAGTACATGGGGGTGCGGCGCTTGGTGGCGGTGAATTCCTCTTCCCTGCTCAGGACTATCTTTATCGGCTGGCATAGTTTCTGGGAGAGTATGGCGGCGCAGAACTAGGCCAAATCGAGCTCGAACTTGGAGCCGAAGCCGCCGCCGGTGTGGCGGTTCATTACCCTGATGTCGCTCTCCTTCATATCCATCATGTCGGCATAGAGCCGCTGGATGTTTTACGAAGATTGAGATGATGTCCACACGGTGAGCTTGCCGTTGTGGCCGAAGCTGGCCACGGCGTCGTGGGTCTCCATGCAGACGTGCGCCTGCGAAGAGCACTTGTACTGGTCTTCGCGGATATGGTCGCACTTCGTGAAGGCCTCGTCGACATCGCCCCATTCGATATGGCGGTTAATATTAATGTTTAGCTCGACGCCGTCGTGAATCTGGGGCGCGTCTTCCTTAATGGCTTCCATGGGGTCGAAGACGGCGGGCAGCGGCTCGTATTCCACCTCGATCAGGTCCAGCGCCTCTTCGGCGGTATCCTCATCGATGGCGGCTACCGCCGCTACCGGGTCGCCGATGTAACGGACTTTTGCGCGGCGGAGGATTTCCTCGTCACAGAGTTTGGGGAAACGCCGCCAGATGCCCTGCTTGCGTCCCAGGGTATCCTTGCCCGTAACCACCGCCTTGACGCCGATGAGCTTTTTGGCTTTAGAGGTATCAATCTTGAGAATCTTGGCGTGGGGGTAGGGGCTCCTCAGCACCTTCCCGTAGAGCATATTGGGCAGGACCACGTCAAAGGTGTACTTGGCGCTGCCGGTTACTTTTTCCGTGCCGTCAATGTTATGTACCCGTTGACCGATTACTGAAAATTTACTAGTCATTTCGCCTCCTTATACTCACCCTTAACCACGGCGGTTATGGCCCGGATAATGCTGTTGTAACCGGTACAGCGGCAGATGTTGCCGTCGATGCCCTCTTTCATCTCTTCTTTGGTGGGCTTGGGGTTTTCCGCCAGCAGTGCCGTGGACGACATCACCATGCCGGGGGTACAGAAGCCGCACTGGAAAGAGCCGTGGTCGAGGAAGGCTCTTTGCAGGGGGCTCAGTTTGTTGCCTTTGGCCAGCCCCTCCACCGTCACTATTTCGGCGCCGTTGGCCTGAAGGTCCAGCACCGAGCAGGACTTGACCGACATGCCGTTGAGCATTACGGTGCAGGCTCCGCAGGAGCTGGAGTTGCAACCCCGCTTGGTTCCGGTTAAGCCCAGCTCATCTCTCAAGACCTCCGAAAGCAGGGTTTTTGGTTTGACAAAAATATCGTAGGGTTGGCCATTAACTTTGATTTTTAGCTCTTTTTCATATCACCAAACCTCTCTATTTAGCCTTCCTGGCGTTGGCTATGGCTTCCCGGGTCAGTCGGGGGACCAGGGCTTTAATCAGCTCGCGCCGATACTCGTCCGAGGCGTAGATATCGGATAGCGTGTCTGCCTCGGTAGCCGCGGTCTCTCCGGCTTGCGCCAGCAGGGCATCGGTAATCTTTTTGCCCTTAAGTAGCGCCTCCGCCTTCTTGGGCCTCATCGGGATTGGCGCCGAAGCCCCCAGGGCGATGCGGATATCCTGGCAGCTGTCGCCCGCGCCCAGGGTAACCGTTGCGGCGACGCTGACGGTGGCCAGGTCGCTTTCAATAACGTTGAACTTGTAGTAGGCAGTGCCGGTGTTAGCTGGCACCACGGGCAGGGCAATCTCGGTGAGCAGCTCGCCCGGTTCCAGCGCCGTCTCGAAGTAGTCCAGGCTGAAGTCCTCGGCGGGCATGCTCCTTTTGCCCTTGGAGCCGGTCATGGTCAGGGTGGCGTCCAGCGCTATGAGCATCGGCATGGGGTCGCCCGCGGGGTCGCCGTGGCAGATATTGCCGCCGGTGGTGCCCCAGTTGCGGGTCTGAATCGAGGCGAGGCGGGTTTCCATTTTGGCCAGCACGGGGTATTTCTTCTAGATGACCGCCGATTTCTCAATGGCGTGGTGGGTGGTGGTAGCCCCGATTTTGAGCCCGTCCTTTTCGTCTTTAATGTAGCTTAGCCCGGTTATGCCCTTGATGTCTATCATGTAGGGGGGGCGACCAGTCCCTGCCGCATCAAGACCAGCAGAGATTGCCCGCCGCAGATTACCTTGCAGTCATCCTGGTATTTATCCAGCAGGGCAAAGGCTTCTTTGAGCGTCTTGGGATTAAAGTATTCAAAGTCGTTTATCATTAGCCTGCCCTCCCTGATTTAGTAGCTTTAGTTACTTTGAGCCTCCGTTCTAAAGTATCTATGGTAGCTATTAACCCAGCTCTTTCTTCAGCTTATCCTGCAGGTTCTGAATAAACTGCTCCCCCACCTTGTCGACCTTGGCGCGCATGATTCTCTCGCCGAAGGTAGCCAGCCGCCCCACCATGCTCACGTTGGAGCTGTAGGCAATCTCCACCTCGCCGCCGGCAATCTCTTTGAGGTCGACGATGGTCTCCTGGCTGAAGGTGCCGGCGCCGCCCATGGCTGCACCCCGCCCCACCGCCTTGAGGTGCTTGGGTGGCTGGATATCGCTCAGGGTCTGGGTGAAGTTGATTTTGACGCTGATGGGGCCTACCCTCTGTTTGACAGTACCTTCCCAGGTCTTGTCGTCGACGGCTTCCATTTTTTCGGCGCCGGGGATGCAGGAAGCCAGCGTGCCGGGCTTCAACAGAAAGTCCCAGACCTTCTGAATCGGCGCTTTCATGGTAAACTTCCCCTCAATCTTCATTTTGTTTCAGTCCTCCTGTTAGTTTTATCTTCGCAACATTTCAGCGATGTACGGGTCTCTGTCCGGTATGGGGAGGGAGGGCATGGTGAACTTACCGCTAGAACCCGCCTTCGATAGAGACAGGTTCTCTAATGCTTCCGGCAGACACCCCCGATACTTCTCGCAGTAACAAAAAAACAATGCCGTCCCCTATAGACAGGGTGGTCCTTGCACATGTTCCCCGAAAAGGGGCATATCATTCTCGCCTTAGCCATTAGCGTGTCTCTTCCTTGTTATTTTGTTACCCCAGTCTATATTTTTGCATAATACCCAGTGACTATGCAAATTTTGCGTGAAAATTATGAGCCGGGAATCTCCGGGCTATCCCAGTCTTTCATCGGCCTCATCCACTCCGCTTTCTCGACGAACGCGTCATGCGCCAGGGGCACCGGCGGGTGGCAGATAAACTGCGGGTCGAATTCGTCTTTGACCTTGAGCAGCCAGATATGGTAGTTGGGCCCGTAGGCAGGCCCGGTGAGGTATAACGGTTGGTGAGGGCCCAGCAGCGAAGTATAGAAGCGCTTCCTTATATTCTCCTTGGACGTCTCCAGGTAGAAGTGGTCGACGCCGTCGGTGTTTACATCGGGGTCCCAGTAGACGAGGAACTCGGAATAGCCCTGGTGCCCCAGCTCGAAGCTCTGGAACCAGCCGGGGTCGCCGTAGTCGGGCATGAGCGGCGGGGTGAATTTCTTTTTCAGCTCGGCGTAGTTTTCCCCATGGGGGATAGAATGCTCCAGTGTCTCGATGACATAGTCCACGGAGACATAGCCGCCGCACATCAGCCACATTCCCGCCGAGTCGGCGTTCTTAAACCAGGACTCGTCGGAGGGGCGGGTGCGTCGGGCTTCGCCGCCGAGCTCGGTTATAATCTCGTTGAGTATCTTCTCTTCGTAATCCATCTGCTCCTCGGAGGTAAAGGCGATGAGCAGTACGCGCAGCAGGTGGAAGCCGGCGATGCTTTCCTCGCTTTCCTGTGACCAGATATCCCAGAACTCCTCTTTGCAGGTGGCTTTGGCAATAGCCCGCCAGAAGATGGGCACCTTGGTCACCCCGCCCCCGATTTCCGCCTTAGCCATCTCGAACATGGCCTTTTTCATGGAGTCCTTGCTGGGCATGGTGAAGTTTATCCATTTTACCCGCTTGACCGGAAGCTCCAGCGTGGTGAAGGGAGAAATGCCCGTCGGCTTCAGTTGTTCGGGCTGGAAGGGCAAAAGCTTTATGGCCATCTTGGTGACGATGCCCAGGCAGCCCCTGAGCCCGGTAAAGCCGCGCAGCAGTCCTCTCAGGTCGGGGCCGGGGCCCTCGCCCCAAAAGGAGTCTTCCCCGGTGGCCAGCGAGCCCATTAAGACCACTTCGCCGTCGGGCAGGACCAGCTCGGTGCCCAGGATGCGGCGGTGGGGTAGGCCGATGCGGTAGCTGAGGGGCGACCAGCCGTCGCCGATCATATTGGCGATAGCGGAACACTGTGAGCCTCCGCCGCCTACAATAATATAGCAGCCTCGCTTCATCGCCTCTTCCTGGAGCTGGGAGTAGATAACCCCCGACCCCACCGTGGCGTAGAGGTGCTTATCGTCAATCTCGCAGTCGTCCATCCGCTTCAGGTCGACCAGCAGTTCGTCGTCGACGTGGCAGTGGGAGCGCGGGCCGTACCAGCCCGTGCTGTAGGGGACATAGGGGACTTTATGGCGGTTGCAGGCCTTGACTATCTTCTGAACTTCCTCGGTAGTCCGTGGCATAATAACGCAGCCGGGTATCTTGGTCATTACCCTCTCGTAGCCCAGGCCGGCCTCATAGCCACCGGGTCCAGACCGATAGCCTTCGCAGACCACGGGGTCGGACGAAATATATTCTTTACCAACGATAGCTTCCAGCGCCTGGTATGCTTCTTTGGATATAGCCATGATTTTAGCCTCCTTAGCCTCTAGATTGCCGCCAGGATGATTTCGGAGATATCGAGTACCTTAATCTTTTCGCCTTCCTTGCTTACGGCCTGGGCGAAGTTTTCCTTGCAAAAGGGGCAGGTGGAGACGATAGCCTTAGCCTCGATGGCCTTCACCTCCTGCAGCCTTTCCTTGGCCGCCCAGGAAGCGAAGTCGGGGAAGGCTTCCCTGGTGCCGCGGCCCGCGCCGCAGCAGAAGGCGTTTTCTTTCATTCTTATCATTTCCACCAGCTCGACGCCGGGGATAGCCTGCAGGATATCGCGGGGCTGTTGGTAGACGCCGTTGGTGCCGCGTCGGCGTTCCAGTTTGGGGCTTACCATGCCCCACTCCCCGCGCTCACCCTCCCAAGGAGTCCAGGGCTCGCTCAAGCGGCTCAGGCTGCAGGAATCATGATAGGTGAGGCGCAGGTTAACCTTCTTCTTGAGTTTAAGCGAACCTTTCTTGATGAGCTCGTCGACGAATTCCACCAGGTGGACGACCTTGAACCCCAGCTCATCAGTCGAGATGTTGAGCAGCTTGGGATAATCGACCTTCCACATTCGGTAGCCTTCGGCGCAGCTGAGCAGCAGGGTCTTGGCGCCCGTCTTTCTAACCTCTTCGACGTTGCGCTTGGCCAGCTCCCTCGCCTCGTCAGCCATGCCCACCGAATAAAGAATGTTGCCGCAGCACCACTCGTCGGGCATGAGCATGAAGGAAGTGCCCGAAGCCTTGAGTATCTTGGCCGTGGATTGGGCAATCTCGGGGCTGGTGTAAGCCGATGAGCAGCCGACGAAGTAGAGCACGTCGGCTTTTTCGGCCGGTTTGACGTCTTTGGGCAGCCAGTTGTTGCGGTTGGCGTGGGGGGAGCCGAGGCGGTTGTGTTTTTCGGCTATATGCTGGGCTACCTTCTTATGCTGGGGCATGGGCCCCTTGCCGTCCTTGACCGCCTTGATGCGGAGCGCCTCCAAGGTAAGCTCTATCTCCAGGTCGAGGTTGCGCTTACAGCCCACGTCGCAGGCGCCGCAGAGGGTGCAGGCATAGAGTGTCTTGAGCAGTTCGTCGGAGTATTCCACCCTGCCTTCGAGCATGGCCAGCCCGATTCTCATCTTGCCGTAGGCGCCGTAGGAATCAAAGAGATATTTGGTGGCGCTGGGGCAACGGGTGCTGAATTTCATCCCGGGCATATAAATGTGGTCGACCCAGGTGCACCCCTTGCACTTGATGCACTTGCTCATGTCGTATTCAAAATTATCTAAATCGGTTACATCCAGCTTAACTTTGCCTTTAAGCATCTTTATTCCTCCCTAGAAGCACAGATTACCGGGGTTCATTATATTATTGGGGTCGAAGAGCTTTTTTACCCTCTTCAGGGTGGCGGCGTAGCCGTTGGCTTTGTCGTAGACCAGTTCAGCCAGCTCCCCGTAGGGGCGGCTGAAGAGAGCCCCCTGGTCGAGCAGGGTCTTGGCGGCTTCGATGGCCAGGGTGCGCACCCGTTCCACTTCGGGGCGGCTGGCGGGGTCGTAGAAGAGGTTGAATTCCAGCTGGCAGGCCCGATTGTGCTCTATGGGCTGTATGTAGCTGCCCAGGTCGCCTTCGGGGTAGCCGTGCCGTGAAGCCAGCGATTCTATCTTCTCGACAAACTTGGGTGCCAGCGTCGGCTTGGTGATGAAGAAGAGGCTGTGGCAACCGCCCTTGTAGCGGTTCTTCCAGTAGGTTATTTCCTTGGGCCAGGGTTTGCGGAGCATGCCCAGCAGTTTTTGGCCCGAGCCGGGAAGCCCGGGGAGGTTATCGCTGAACGAGATTTCGGGGAACTCGTTTTTGATAATATCGTTGAGCGCTTTTTCTTCGTATTTAATCTTGCCGTCGGGGTCGCGGAAGTGTCCGCTGATGACCAGGATGAGCGTCCAGGCGGGCAGGGAAGCCTTGAGCGAGGCGAATTCTTTCTTCGTGTCCGTGGCCATTATCGCCGCCAGGTCGGTGTTGTTCAGCAGCAGGCACTCCTGGCCGATTCTTATCCTTAATATACGATAGAGAAATTCCACGACCATATTGAGGTCTTTGACCGGAGCCAAAAACACCTTGTCCTTCTGGGTCAGGAATTCGGTCTTGAGGTTGGTCCAGGTCACTACCCCCATTGTCCCCTGAGCCGCCTGTAAAAACCTGTAGAAGTCCAGCCCGGGACCAGAGGGGTTGGCTCCCTTGGAGGGGGAATCGGGGTAGCCTATTACGCTGGCCGAGCCGGTGCGGAAGACCTCTCCGTTGGGCCAGACGACCTCCATGCTCTGCAGCGGTTCGCCGTAGTCATAGACGGTGTTGGTGATGACCTCTCTCTCCAGGTGGTCGGTGAGCGGCGAACGCTGGGGGTGGGGGAGGAGGGGCATCATTATCCGGAAGCCCTTTTTCTCCAGGTGGCTGGTAAGCTGTTCCCAGGTTACCCCTGCTTCGAACCTTACGCGGCGGTTGAAATCATCGACCTCGAAGATGCGGTTCATGCGGGTAAGGTCGAGGATGATGCCGCCCTTCTTGGGGATGGTCGCCCCGTGGAAGTGCACCCAGGAGCTGACCGGCACCACGGGGAGCGAATGGTCGTTGGCGACCTTGATGACCTTCTGCACTTCCTCGGTGTTCTTGGGCTTGACCGCATATTCAGGGGCTCCGGCCGGTTGGAAACTGAAGTCCTGGGCGTATGCCTCTAAAGCCTTGGGGTCGTCGGAGAAGTTCTCGACGCCGACGATTCCCACCAGCTTATCCCTTCTGTTCATAGTTTTACCTCCCGCCTTGCTATGGTTGCTATCAAAAAAATCGACCCTTAATTTTGGTGGGTCTTAAAGTATAGTTAGCTCAAATTGGACACAGAACACTACGTTAGGTGCTGATGACCTTTGCCGATTCAGAATAGCACAAAAGCATGTTTCATGGCAACCTTTTTTGCCCTGAAGCATTGGGGGGAAAACTTGCCGATAGCGAGGCAGAAGCCGTGGTTCCAGATGACCGACGGGGTTAAGCGCGGGGTGGCTTATCTTGCCCGCCGCCGCCCTTTTTCTCGATGGGGGTGGGGGCTTTAGAGGGCGCATCGATTACGTACTTCTCCGCCGTGAATGGGGAGTAGCCTTCGGAGATTTTCTTACCTCCCTCCGTAATCACCAACCCGACACCGCATCTGGGACACGCCTGATTCTGGGGGAATTGCAACGCCCAACCTGAACAGTGATAGGCGCACTTTGGGCATTTGCCTTCAAGCATACCTTATCATACTGATTGCAAAGCTTCGGCGTCAAGTTCATTGTATGGGAGAGGCGGTGGGCTTCCGCCCTTTCAGGCTTCCGCAATTGGGCTTATGCTCCGTTTTCCTGCCAAATTCAAGCGATATGTTAAGCTAACGCTCTTTTATCGCCCATCTACGGCTGGTATGCCTTCTTATTAGGATTAGATTGACTATTGTTGACTATAATCAGCTTTGGGGGACTCTATTTGCCGATAGAGTCGAGGTAGCGCCGATACCAGGCCAGCTGGTTTAACACCCGGGCGGCGCGGCGGGGGCTGGGATAGACTGGTATGCCTTCCCGGCTGAATAGGGAGGCGACCTCGGGGTCGGAGGCGAATTCGACAGCGGGCTTGACCATGAAGACGGGCTTTTCGTCCCGCTTTACCCGTAGCTTAAGCTGGTCGAGGGATTTCTCCTCCGCCTTTCGGTAAGCCTTAATCTCTTCATTAGTGAACATGGTGGCCAGGCGGTCGGTGTTGGCCCCGATGGGCGCTTGTAGCAGGATGGCGTCGATATCTTTATCATCCATCATGGCGAAGAGGGAGGGAAAGATAACCGGATTTTCGGCCATGCTGATGCCGGCCATATCCACGGGGTTGGCGTGAGACCAGCGCGGCGGTAGCTGGGCGTTCAGCTTTTCCACCGTAGCTGGAGCCAGTGTGGGTATCTCCAGCCCTTCTTTTTCGCAGGCTTCGGCGGACATTACCCCCAAGCCCCCCCCGATGGTCAGGATGCCTATCTTCTTGCCGTGGGGCAGCGGCTGGTAGAGCAGGGCGGTAACCACGTCGCAGAGCTCGTCGTCGTCCTCCACCCGCAGCACTCCCGCCTGGTGAAAAGCCGCCGTATAGATTTCGTCCGAGCCGGCCAGGGTGGCGGTATGGGACATGGCGGCTTCCGCCGAGGCTTTGGTCGCCCCCGACTTGATGACGATAACGGGCTTGTGGGGGGTAATCTTTTTGGCCAGTTCGAAGAAGCGTCGTCCCTCTCTCAGCCCTTCGATATAGGCGGCGATTATCTTGGTATTTTTATCCTCGGCCATGTGTTCGAAGTAGTCGGCAAAGTGTATGTTGGCTTCGTTGCCGGTGCAGACGAATTTGCTGAAGCCGATGCCCGACATCATGCCGCGGTGAAGTATGCGGTGGCCGTAGTTGCCGCTCTGGGAGACGAGAGCCACGGGGCCGGGGGGAGTCTCGAAGGTCCAGGCCAGGGTGGAGAGCTGGGACGAGGTATCGGCATGCCCCATGGTGTTGGGACCGATAAAGCGGATGCCCCCCTGGCGGGCGACCTCGACCAGGTCGGCTTCCAGTTTAACGCCCTCGCCGCCGCTTTCGGCAAAACCGCCGGAGACAACCACCGCCGCCTTTATCCCTTTCCGCGCGCATTCGCGGATTACCCTGGGCACCCTTGGGGAGGCAACGACGATAACAGCCAGTTCCACCGCCTCGGGGATATCGAGCACGCTGGCGTAGGCTTTAAGCCCCATAACCTCGGTGGCGTTGGGGTTGACCGGGTAGATTTTGCGGCGGGTGGGGTGGAGAAGGTGCTTCATAATGCCGTGTCCCCAGGTGCCGGGGTTGCTGGAGGCGCCGATGACCGCCACTACTTTGGGGTCGAAGATGTATTGCCAGTTAATCTTTCCGTTTTGCTTATCGCTGTTTTTCAAGATTCCTCACCCGGGTTTTATATTGAATTCTACACGCTGCAGGTATTATAAGACAAGTTTAGCCTTGCGGTGACGGCTGGGGCGGTATCATAATAAAAGGGTATTCTATGCTATAATTTAAAAAAGGTTATGAGAGCGGGGAGGTAGATATGTCCCAGCGTATCTTTCGGGGTCTGGCGGTTCTTTTCCTGGTGGTTCTGGCGACGGTGTTGCTGGCGGTGCCCGTTTCCGCCGCCGAGCTACGCGGGCTGGAGAGCGTCATCATCGCCAGCGGAGAGGTTGTTGACGACGACCTCTATGTGGCCGGGAACTCTATTACCATCAACGGCACTGTTAACGGCGACCTCTGGGCCGTCGGCGGCACGGTTAGCATCAACGGCCGCGTCAACGGCGACGTGGTGGCCGCCGTCAGTACGATGAACATCGACGGCGAGGTCGGCCAGTCGGTGCGGGTGGCGGCGTCCGAGGTTAACATCGGCGGTTATATCGGCGACGACCTGCTCTTCGGCGGCGGCGACCTGACCATCAGCAGCACCGCCGTTATCGGCGGCGACTTTCTTTTTGCTGCCGGCAAGGTGCGCGTTGACGGCGTTATCAGCGGTTACATCAGGGGCGCCGGCGATGAAGTGACCCTGGCCGACGGGGTGGGGGGAGACGTCGATATCGGGGTTGACGAGCTGGCGGTGACTTCCGGCGTCTTTATCCAGGGCAACCTGACCTATACCAGCGAGAACGAGGCCGTTATCCAGTCCGGCGCTCAAATCGGGGGCACGATTACCCATAATTTGCCCAGGATGAGTTGGCTGTTCCGGGAAGGCATCCTCTCCACAATACTGGCTCGCTTGCTCAGTTTCCTCATGATTCTAGCCATCGGCGTAATCATCGTCCTGGTGGCGCCGAGAAGAATGGCCCTGATGTCCGATACCATCAGGACCAAGCCTTGGTGGAGCCTGGGGTGGGGGGCTATTATCCTCTTCGCCACCCCGGCGGCGGCGGTGGTGGTCTGCATCACCATCGTCGGCATACCCCTGGCGTTAATCAGTCTGGCCCTTTACGGGATAGCAATCTACCTGAGCCAGATACCGGCCGCGCTCTTTATCGGGCGGTGGCTAATCGGCCATTTCAACGAGACGGATTCCCGGGGGAGTATGGTGGGGGCGCTGGCTCTGGGGCTGGCTATCCTCTGCCTGCTGCGGATGATTCCTTACCTGGGCTTTTTCATCGGGCTGGCGGCGGTACTCTTCGGACTGGGCGCCGCCCTGGTCTCACTAAGAAAATAACAACTTGAAGCGGAGTTAGCATGGCAGAAACCAATAAATACGAAGTGGTTATTATCGGGGGTGGTCCCGCGGGGCTTGCCGCGGGGCTTTACACGGCGCGGGTGGGACTTAAGAGCCTGCTCATCGAGCGCGGCGCCTTCGGCGGGCAGATATTGAACGCGCCGCTGGTGGAAAACTACCCCGGTTTCCCCGATGGCGTCTCCGGCGCCGAGCTGGGCGCGCTCATGCATAAGCAGGCGGCTAAATACGGGCTGAAGACGCTAACCACTGGCGTCACTGCGGTCAAGGTGGGGAAGACGCACAAGATTATTACCGAGAAGGGCAGCTTCGAGGCCGAGGCGGTTATTATCGCCACCGGCTCGGAGTACAGTAAGCTGG
>CAYQPY010000002.1:9203-31306 GCA_964419705.1 uncultured Dehalococcoidales bacterium | reverse complement strand
ATCTTCGACAGCGCCCTGCCCACGCGCGTCGCCCGCAACGGCGCCCTCTTTAGCTGGGAGGGGAGAAAAAACATCACCAATGCCGTCTATAAAACGATGGAGTCGCCCATCGTCGCCGATTGCGGCTGCTACACCTGCCGTAACTTCTCCGCCGCCTATCTCCACCACCTCTTTAGCTGCGGCGAGCTTTTAGCCTACCGCTTGGCCACCATTCATAACCTGAGCTTTATCGCCGAACTGGTGGCAAAAATAAGAGGTGCCATCTATGATGGCACCTTCTCATCGTTTAAGGATAAATTCCTGGCCGGTTATCAGCCTGCAGACGAGCCGACAAGGCTCGCTCAGAAGCAGAAGTGGCTTAAACGGCGTAAGCTGAGTCAGTAGTTATAGACGCTCTATTCCCCTTCGGTCACCGGGTCGACCCTCACTCCCTTGGAGATAGCCCAGGCGATGCCGGCTTCAACATCCTTATCCGCGCCCTCAAGCTCCAGCTCTATCCAGCCTTTACTCTCGGTGGCGTCGGCGCGGTGGATATTGGTGGCCAGATTGAACTGCTGGCCGAGGGTATAGATAATCGGCTCCGAGCTTATCTCCGGGCGATAGGTAAGCATTACCCGCCGTTTAGCCATTTTTACCCCCTTTTATCGGTATTCCTTTATGGCTTATTTTCTATTGTCCTTCTCTATCAGCAGGCGCCGCCGCAGCTACAGACTATAATGCTTATTTCGTCAGCGGCTTCGCCGCCGCGGCCGTCGGTTACGGTGACGGTGATGAGGAATGTCCCGTATTCATTAGGCGCCGTCCAGGTGACCTCGGCGCCTTCCCCGCTGATGGAGCCTCTTTCCGCCGACCATTCGTAGGTCAGCTCGTCTCCATCCGGGTCGGAAGCCGTGCAGGTAAGAGTGCCGCTATGGCCTTGTCTTACCCTCGGACAATCCGTGGTCAGCGACTCAATAGTGGGGGGGTTGTTGGGGGCGCGCACGGTTATGGCGAGCTGGTCGGTGACGATATCATCGCCGTCGCTTACTTCGACGGTTATGGTGTAGGTCCCCAGTTCTTCGGGCGCCGTCCAGGCGACATTGCCGCCAAAGCCAGAGAGAGCACCGCTGTCCGCCGACCAGGTGTAGCTTAACTCGTCCTCATCGGGGTCGGTGGCGATGCACTCGAGCTGGGCGGTCATTCCCGGGTTTATCTCGCCTTCGGTGGTCAGGCCCAGGCTGGAGATAACAGGCAGTGTATTAGCCACACAACCGCCGCCGACAAGCAGGGCGGCAATAGTTACCAGGATTAGGCCGGCCAGCCACTTCGACTTGCGCGACAGTTTTATCATTTACTCTCTCCTTTTCGTTTTCTAAACCACGATTGAAAGCTCAAAAATGGTGCCGGGAACCAGAAGATTATAATCAGGGCGAAGAAAAGAAGCACGATATCCATGCCCAGGGCCTGTATCGGGGTCATGTCGCCGAAGAGGGCTTCGAATACCCCCCAGCAGCCGCAGCTGCCGAAGGCCTCGCCGTGGGTTATCGCCCAGATATTGCTGGTCATAAAGGCGGCGGTAAGCGGCAGGCTGAGCACGGCGGCGATTCTGGGGTATATGGCCAGGACTAGAGCTAACCCCAGGACTACCTCAATCCAGGGGAGAACATCGGTGATGAAAAAGGCTACCGTCGGCCAGAAAGAGCCGAAGATGATATCCAGAAATTCGGTTTGCCCGGGGAAGGTCCCCAGCTCGGTTAAGCCCGGCAGCTTACCGATGCCGGCCACCAATAGCGAAAGCCCCAGCAGAATGCAGGGGATGACTATAATTAGTATCCAGCGCCATCGGCTATCGAACTGCGGTTTTTTCATAGAGCTCCCTGGGTGGTCGGTATTTTATCCTTTTCCTTATCAGATATGGGGCGGATTTTCACCTTGCCCCACAGCCCTATTCTATCATCTTTGATGATTGTAATGCCATTCAGCCCTTTGATGCTAATAGCGCGCTCGATGCCTCGGGGGATGTCGTCGGCGCTTTTAATAATGTTGCCTATAGCTGTAGCGGCGGCGTCGGCCAGGGCAGCTGATTTAGAGAGCGCTATCACCGCATCCGCCTGCCCCAGGCTCAGGGAGTGCCCCACCGTCCCCGAGGAGGTGCAGATGCCCAGCGGCGTATCCTTGCCCTTGATTTCCAGCCCGACCTTGCCCGTCAGGGGCGACTTGCCGGCATAGATACCGATGATGCGGTCGGTCGAGCTCTTGAGATAGATATCGCCGCCGTTTTCCACGATGACCTCCGGCGATGAGTCGAGGAGCTCTTTGCCGACGAACTCGGCAATAGCCCCCGCCACCGCCGCCATGGGGCCGACGCCGACCTTTTTAGCCGCCTTGGCCATCTCGGTTACGATGCGCGGAGCGTCGTCGCCGACGGCGAGCGGCTCCAGCGAGCTTAAAAATTCCGGGTGGCGCTCGATATAGCTCTCAAGTTGCTGGCGGTATTTCACCACCAGCCTTTGGGCTTTTCGCTTCAGGTCGCTGGACGCGCGGATATAGAGGTCGGTCTCCTTGACCACGATGTTGAAACCGACCAAACCTTTATTCTTGACCCAGTGGC
Organism: uncultured Dehalococcoidales bacterium; assembly: GCA_964419705.1. Lineage (GTDB taxonomy): Bacteria > Chloroflexota > Dehalococcoidia > Dehalococcoidales > BS750m-G39 > E44-bin88. The sequence continues at coordinate 28,716 of CAYQPY010000002.1, read as the reverse complement.
GGTAGTTCGGCTGGTACATGGGCTAGAAGTGTACCTCCATGGCCCGCGGGGGACAGGCCTTGATGCAGAGCCCGCAAGCCACGCATTTTTCGTTGTAGAAAGCCACCCGACGGGTTATGGGGTCGAGCTCGAAGGCGCCCGAGGGGCAGATGGTGATGCAGGCGCCGCAATGGGTGCACCTTTCTTCGTTGCGCAGCACGTCCTGGCTCAATGATTGTATTCTGACCCCGGTCTCGGTCAGGTACCTGATGCCCTTGTCGTACTCACCCTGCTCCCCGCTCAGCTCCAATACCAGCAGCCCTTCCTCTTCGGGGGTGACCAGGGCTTTGAGGATATTAAATTCCAGGTCGTAGTCCTTAGCCAGCCGGCAGACTATGGCGCGGTCGACGACACGTTTGGGAAAGTGTAGTACTATTCTCTTGGCAACTGCCATTTTCTTCTCCTTGTCGGCTATTCCTCGATGGGCCGTTCTTTAAGAAGCTTGAATTTTATGCCCGCCTCCACCCCCGGCAGCGGCGCCACCGGTTGGGTGAGCAGGAATTTGCCGTCTTTTATCCATTCCTTGAGCGTTTGGGCAATCTCCACCGCCCGTGAGTAGCTGGAGAGGGAGGCGGTGGGTATCTCCTTGCCCTGGAGCTTCACCCTTCCGCTCTTGAGTTCGCCGTAGCTGACCTCGCCCAGCGTCTCCGGCTTCATGTTGGGGTAGGCGTCGGAGTAATCGGTGACGGAGGCGAAAATCTCGGCGTCGGTCACCGTGGTGTAGCCTAAGATTTCCTCGGAGAGTATAGGTATGGGCACGCCCACGCCCACGGTCAGGTTGCAGCCGTAGCCGAGCAGGCTGGTGCCCACCAGCCAGCGGGCGTCCATCTGCTTGAGGTCGCCGATTACGGCCAGCGAGCCCGCCCCTTCACGGGGGACGCCTTTATCGGTGCGGGGCACGTCGGGGTTGTGCTGGGTGCCCTGCCAGGCGACAAAGCCCGTGCCCCCGCCCAGGAATATGCGGGTGCCGATGCCGATGGTCTTATAATATGGGTCGTTGAGCAAAGGCGATAGCTGCCCCGAGGTGGAGTAATTAATGTTGCCCAGGTTAGCCCGTAAGACGCCCATATAGGTATAGATGGTCTTGTCCGAGGCGTTGGCGGCTACATTATAGTTCTGGTAGGCGTTCCTGATGTTGAATAACACCGCCTCGTTGAGGTCTTTGATGTTAATCCAGGTCTCCAGCTTCTTGCGCGGGTAGCAGTCGGTGCCGTAGGCAGTCGCCTCCAGCTTGACGTCCTTGCCCGCCACCAGCTCCTCGATGACGTGCCCGCCGCCGTAGTTGAACTCACCGGGGTATATTTTGTTTCTGGGGTCGTCGTCGGGCAGGGCGTTAGCGCCGATGAAAAGGTCAACCGCCGCCAGCCCGGTGTAGGCGGGGACATCGTTGAGGTAGGCTTTACCGCCGCCGAGCTTTATCTTGGGCTTGGCGTGGCCGATATTGAAATAAGCGCCCGAAGAGCACATCGGGCCGAAGGTGCCCGTGGTGACCACGTCCACTTCTTCGGCTGCCTTTTTGGTGCCCTTCGCGCGGGCAATGTCGATTATCTCCTCGGCGGTAACCACCACCGCTTTGCCCTGTTTTATCTTTTCGTTTATTTCGTCAATGGTTTTAGCCATAATTAATGCCTCACTAGATATTAATCTTTGCTCTTTGAGCTGTCAATCTGTGGCCTGGCGTGTTAAAAAACAAAAAACCCAAGAAACCTAATTCTTGGGCCTGGTTGTGTCTCTTTTCAGTTGGGGGTCAGGTAGGCATGGTCCCCGAACTGGCGGCACGCCAAGCCCAGGGCATCATCATGGGAGAAGCCCCCTTATTGAAGCTAAACGTTCGCGTCCAGTTCGACACTATTTCCTCCTCTATATTAAAGAGTAGGGGGATTGTATAGCATTTAGAGGGGGTTGTCAACTATGGCGTGCTTTGGGGGGGGGGCGTCCCACCTCCCCACTCTGTCAGCGTACGTTTTTTGACCCACCCTACCCACCCTTAGAGGGGATTCACCCTCTAGAATTCCTTCCGGGGACACGTAATCCCACGCCGTTTCCCCCTTTGAAAAAGGGGGATTAAGGGGGATTTCCTTAAAAGGGTGGTGGGTGGGAATAGATAAAAAAAGGGGGTGGGGATTGCTTCGCTGCGCTCGCAATGACAAAAAAAGGGGGAGGGTGTTTTAGAGCCTATGTTGAAGCTACCACCCTTATAAGCTATAATCAGCTAAAGTCTTTATTGGGAGGAATCTTTGCTCAAAACTCATAGCTGCGGCGAGCTGACCAAGAAGAACATCGGTAACGAGGTGACGCTGGCGGGGTGGGTCGACCGCCGCCGCGACCACGGGGGGTTGATATTCATCGACCTGCGCGATAAAGACGGCATTGTACAGGTGGTCTTCAACCCCGAGACCTCTAAAGACGCCCACAAGAAAGCCAACAAGGTACGCAGCGAGTACGTCATAAAAGTCAGCGGCAAGGTTGCCCCGCGGCAGAAGGGGACGGAGAACCTCAAGCTGGCCACGGGCGCAATCGAGGTTATCGCCGAAAGCATCGAAATCCTTAATCCGTCAAAGGTGCCGCCGTTCTACATCAACGAAGATACCGAAGTGGACGAGAACCTGCGCCTGAAATACCGCTACCTCGACCTGCGGCGGGCGCGGATGAAAAAGAACCTGGAGATGCGCCACCGCACCGTGAAGTTCATCCGCGATTTCCTCGACGGCAAGGGCTTTGTCGAGATAGAGACGCCGATACTGACCAAGAGCACTCCCGAGGGCGCGCGCGATTACCTGGTGCCCAGCCGCGTTCATCCCGGCAAGTTTTACGCGTTGCCGCAGTCGCCGCAGCAGATAAAGCAGTTATTGATGGTGGCGGGGGTGGAGAACTATTTCCAGATTGCCAGGTGCTTCCGCGACGAGGACACGCGCGCCGACCGCCAGCCTGAGTTCACCCAGCTCGACCTGGAGATGAGCTTTGTTGACGAAGAAGATATCCTCAGCCTGATGGAGGAGCTTTTTGTCGCTCTGGTCAAGAACATCAGTCCCGATATCAAGATTGTCCAGCCCTTTCCCCACCTCAGCTACGCCGAGGCGATGAGGGACTACGGCACGGATAAGCCCGACATCAGGTTCGAAGTGAAGTTTCAGGACCTGACCGACATCTTTACTAAAACCGATTTTGCCATCTTCCGTAAAGCCATCGACAGCGGGGGCAAGGTGACGGGCATCTGCGCCCCCGGCTGCGCCGGTTACAGCCGAAAACAGCTCGACGAGTTGAACAAGTTCGTCGTCAGCCTGGGCGGGGGTGGGGTGGTAACGATAGCGCTGGGCAGCGCCGGCGATAGCATAGACAAGCTGAAGCTCGACGACGCCAAATCGGTGGTCACCAAGTTCTTGAGCACGGAGCAGCTCAAGCAGATGGCGCAGCTTTTCGGCGCCAAAGCCGGCGACCTGCTGCTCATCCTCGCCGGCAAGCCCAAACAGGTTGATGCTATTTTGAGCGAGCTGAGGCTGAAGATGGGGCGGCGTCTCAAACTGGCCGACCCCAAAACATTCAGCTTTGCCTTCGTGCGGCACTTTCCCCTGCTCCGCTGGGACGACGAGGCAGGGCGGTGGGAGGCGGAACATCACCCCTTTACCTCTCCCTGGGAGGAAGACATCGGCTTGCTGGAGAGCGCCCCGGAGAAGGTGAGGGGCAAGCACTACGACATCGTCTGTAACGGCTATGAAATCGGTGGCGGCAGCATCAGGATTCACCAGAGCGAGCTGCAGCGCCAGATATTCCGCCTTTCCGGCTACAGCGATAAAGAAATCAACGAGCGCTTCGGGCATATGCTCGAGGCTTTTCAGTACGGCGCGCCGCCTCACGGCGGCATCGCTATCGGGCTCGACCGTATCGTTATGCTGCTGGCGGGAGAAGAGACCATCCGTGAGGTTATCGCCTTCCCCAAGAACCAGGCGGCGGTCGATTTGACCTTCGACGCGCCCTCGTCGGTTAGCCAGCAGCAGCTAAAGGAATTACATCTGCGTTTAAGAGAGGAAGAATGAAAGTAACCAGAGAGAAAGAAGAGAACCGACAGGTATGGCTTAATATCGAGATTGAGCCCGCCGAGATGCAAACTGAGCTCGACCTGGCCTATCATCGGCTGGCACAGAGGGCCGAGGTCCCCGGCTTCCGCAAGGGCAAGGCGCCGCGGGAGGTGCTGGAACGCCATATCGGCAAGGATAGATTGCTCGAAGACGCCCTGAGCAAGCTGCTGCCCCGTGCTTACGAAAACGCCATCAAGGAGCAGGAGCTGGAGCCTGTGACTAACCCCGATATCGAGATAACCCAGACCGACCCGGTGATATTCAAGGCGACGGTGTCCCTCAGGCCCGTCGTCGAGCTGGGCGATTACACGGCTCTTAAGCTCAATCCGGAGCCGCCTGAGGCTATCGACGACGAGTTTAACAACACCCTGGAGCAATTACGCCGCCAGCACGGCAGCTGGGAGCCGGCGGAGCGCGCCGCGGGCTTCGACGACCTGGTGACCATAGATGTTGATAGCCAGGTGGAGGACAAGCCCTTCATTAAGCAGGAAGGTGTGCAGTACCAGATGCTTAAAAACCAGACTGCCCCCGCCCCCGGCTTTGCCGAACAGCTGGAGGGGATGAAGGGTGGGGAGGAAAAGGAGTTTAAGCTGCCACTGCCCGCGGACTATGCCCAGGTGGAGTTGGCGGGCAAGGAAGCCAGCTTTAAGATTAAGATTAACGAGGTCAAGCAGCTTAAACTACCCGAACTGGATGACGAATTTGCCTCCGCGGTTAACCCCGAATTCAAGACGTTCGACGGGCTTAGAGAGCGCATCTCTTCTAACCTGAAAATAATGGCTGAGGACAGGGCTATGAGGAAGTTCGAGGAGAGGGTGGTGGACGCCGCCGTCGACCTTAGCCAGGTGGATTTCCCGCCGGTGCTGGTGGAGATGGAGATTGACCGCACTCTGGAGCAGCAGGCGCGGCAGCTGCAAGCCAGCAACATGGCCATGGAAGAATACCTGAGCCGAATCGGTAAAACGGGGGAAGAATTGCGCGAAGAGCTTCGCCCCGCCGCCACCAAGCAGGTTATCCGCTCGCTGGTGCTGGGCCGGATTACTGAGGTGGAAAAGGTGGAAGTCAGCCAGTCCGATATCGAAACCGAGCTGGACAGGATGATTCAGGGCGCCGGTGACAAGAAGGACGAAGCCAAAAAACAGCTCGATAATCCGCAGGTGCGCAGCTCGATGGAGCAGATTCTGGCTACCCGCAAGACGGTGCAACGGCTGGTGGAAATAGCCGGGGGTCCCAAGCGCGCCGTTAAAAAAACCGAAGGCTCTAAGAAAACCACCAAGAAAGCCGGGGGTTCCAAGGGTGCCGGCAAAAAATAAGACCAGCCTGGCCAAAAGCGTTTGCCAAATGTGCCTGAGCTCTTGTGGGATAGACGCCCACGTTGAGGACGGCAGGCTGGTCGAGGTCAGCGCCATGAAGGAGCACCCCGTCCACAGGCTGTGCGTCAAGGCGCCGGCTATACCCGACTGGCTCTATTCCCCCCGACGCGCTGTCCATCCCCTGAAAAAGGTAAACGGGGAGTGGCAGCAGACCTCCTGGGACGACGCCCTGGGCATTATCGCCGAGAAGCTGGGTGAGCTAAAAGCCGACTACGGGGCCAGGTCGCTGGTGGTGCACCTGGGCGAGCCGCTGGTGGGCAGCGCCGTGCCGCGGGTAGCCGTCAGGTTTTGTAGCCTCTTCGGGACGCCTAACTACACCTCGGGGGCTTCCCTGTGCTTCGCCGCCAAAGGCATAGGGCACGGACTTTCCGTAAATAGGCGTATGTTCCCCTTAGCGCCGAGCTACAAAAAGACCAAATGCGTCGTCGTCTGGGGGCGTAACCCCGGGCAGTCCAAGATAGGCGAGGAATTCGACGTCCTCGCCGCCCGGAAGCGGGGGGCAAAGCTAATCGTGGTCGACCCCAGGGCGACCACTCTGGCCAGGAAAGCCGACCTTCACATACAGGTCAGGCCGGGTACCGACTGCGTCCTGGCGCTCAGCTTAATGAACGTCATCATCGCCGAGGGTTGGTACGATAAAGACTTTGTCGAGAAATGGACCTTCGGCTTCGATAAGCTCAAAAAACACGTCCGCGGCTACAGCCCGGAGGCGGTGGTGGGGATTACGGGGGTTCCGGCGGCTAAAATCAGGCAGTTCGCCGAAATGTACGCCACCACCAAGCCGGCCGCCATAACCCAGGGCGTATCGTTAGACCACTGCGTCAACGGCGTGCAGAACAGCCGCGCTATCTCAATACTCGTTGCCATCACCGGCAATATGGATATAGCCGGGGGCAATACCTACGACTTCCCCCTGCCCCAGACCAGCCTCAGGGTGAAGGGGAGGGTTAAGGTCGAGGAGGCTATCGGCGCCGACTACCCCATATTCAACAAGTTCATCAGCGAGACCAGTGCCATGCCGGTGACCGACGCCATACTCACGGATAAGCCCTACCCGGTCAAAGCCCTCATCGTCCAGGGTTGCAATCCCGTCCTGACCTGGCCCGACAGTCATAAAGTAGCCAGGGCTTTCGAGAAGCTGGACCTGCTGGTGGTATCCGACCTCTTCCTGACCGAGACCGCCGAGATGGCCGATATTTTCCTGCCCGCCGCCGCTTTCCTGGAGGGAAAGCTCATCATGGACTACGCCACCAAGGGTATGCCGCTGATTATAATGGGGCAGAAGGCGATTGAGCCCCCGGGCGAATGCAAGGAAGACTGGCAACTCTGGTCGGAGCTGGGCAAGAAGATGGGCTACACCGATTACTTCCCCTGGCGGGACACCGACGAGCTTTTCGCCTACCTGCTCAAGCCCTCGGGCATAACTTTAGAGCAACTAAAACAGAATCCGGGAGGCATATTCTACGGGGACTACGACCACAGGCGTAAATACGAGGAATCGGGCTTCGATACGCCCTCGGGCAAGGTGGAAATCTTCTCGCCGACGCTGGCCGCCTACGGTTACGACCCTCTCCCCACCTTTGCCCCACTGGAGAAGCCCTCCGACGACTATCCCTTTACCCTGATTAGCGGCACGCGGACGATTGCCTATACCCACTCCCAGTACCGCGATATCGCCCGCCTCAAGAAGCTGGCTCCGGAGCCGCTGGTGGAGATTAACCCCGAGCCGGCCAAGAAGCTGGGCGTCGCCGACGGCGAAATGGTCATCGTGGAATCGCTCAACGGGAGCATCACCCTCAAGGCAAAGATTACCACCGACGTCCCGCCCGCGGTAATCAGCCTGCAGCACGGCTGGAAGGAGGCCAACGCCAACCTGCTCACCGATAACCAGCCCTGCGACCCCATTTCGGGCTATCCCGCCTTTAAGACTATACTATGCAGGGTGAGAAAAATAGAAGAATGAGTTATAATTGTTTAGATGCCAACTCTTACATAAAGTTAGCGGGAGGATAAGATAATGAATACCCAACCGAGCAATGTTATTCCCATGGTAATCGAAAGCGGCACACGGGGGGAGCGCGCCTTTGATATATACTCGCTTCTGCTGAGGGAGCGTATCGTTATGCTGGGCATGGCCATCAACGACCAGGTGGCTAACGTTATTATCGCCCAGCTGCTCTATCTGGAGCGGGAAGACCCCGACAAGGACATCAGCCTCTACATCCACTGCCCCGGGGGCGTTATCTCTTCGGGGCTGGCTATCTACGACACCATGCAGCTGATAAAGCCCGATGTCTCCACCATCTGCGTGGGGCTGGCGGCGAGCATGGGCACGCTGCTGCTCTGCGCGGGGGCTAAGAGCAAGCGCTATGCCCTGCCCAACTCCACTATACACATGCACCAGGCGGTGGGGGGCGCCCAGGGGCAAGCCTCCGATATCGTTATTGCGGCGCGTGAAATCGCGCGGCAGCAGGACCTGATAAAGGATATTATCGTGAAGCACACGGGCCAGACGCTGGAAAAGGTAACCCACGATACCGACCGCGATTTTTACCTGAATCCCGAGCAGGCGGTAGAGTACGGCATCGTGGACGAAATCCTGACCAAGCCCAAAGACGAAAAAAAGAAGTAGCTACAATCGCTGCTTATAAGCTGCCGTAGCGCAGCGCAAGTTCTTCCGCCGTGGGCAGGCCGTGCCTGGCTCCCGTGTGGCTGATACAGAGCTTAGCCACGAAATCGCCCAGCCGCCCGCACTCGGCCAGTCCTTTACCCTTGACCATCCCGTAGATAAAACCAGCGGCAAAGGCGTCGCCGGCACCGGTGGTGTCCACGTCGGCGGCCAGATTGTGGCTGGGCGGCTCTATGATATATTCGTTATCGGCATCCCTGATATAGCCGACGGCGGTGGTCCTGCCTATTTTTTTGCCCTTGCCCAGAGTCACCACCACGATTCGGCAGCCGGCTTGCAGGCATTTTTGCGCCCCACTCTCCACATCCTCCCCGGTCATCTGTTTAAGCTCGCTCTGGTTGACGAAGAGCAGGTGGGTGCGGCTCAAAAAGGGCGTCAGGGTGTCGAGCCCCTTGACGGCGTAGATGGCGCCGGGGGAAAAGCTGAGCCTGACCGAATCGTCGAGCCTTAATATCAGTCCTAAAGACACCTGGAACTGGCTGTCGTCGGCGAAGGACGTGAGGTGGACAATCTCCGCCTGGTTTATATAGTCGAAGTCCAGGTCGTCCAGGTCGAGCTGGCTGTTGGCTCCGGGCTGGACGTAGAGCGAGCGCCGCCCACCCCGGTCGCTGAGGCAAAGTACCGAGCCGGTTTTGGCTTTGGACTTTACCAGTACGCGGCTGGTGTCTACCCCCACCCCCCGAAAGTCGTTGAGCAGCATTTTACCGGCTTCGTCGTCGCCGACGGCGCCGCAGAAACCGGTGCTGACTCCCAGTTTGGACAGTCCATAGGTGGTGTTGGCGGCGGAGCCACCGGGGTAGGATTTAGCCCAGTCCACCACCGTTTCGCCGTCTTCGAGGATATGCTCGACCTTATATATATGGTCGGTGTTGAGCGCCCCCACCCCGATTACTTGGATTTTAGTCATAACTTTAGCCCAATTTCCCCGCTTCCTCCCTGACCAGCTTTCTTATTCTCTTATGGACTTCGATAACGTCCTTTATATCCTTCCGGCCCGAGAGCCAGTGGAAGTTGTTATTATTCCCTCCCTTGGGTCCCCACTTCTCCTTGTATTTTACCACCCTTTCCACCCAGGGGCGGCCGTCCTTCAGCCACGCCTCCAGAATCTCCTTGAGGTCAAAGATGGAAATGGAGGCTAAAGACATGGTGGCGTGGGGCAGGGCGTATTCGTTGGCGTTGAAGGCGATAGCCAGCCCCCCCGCCTCCTCCACCGCCTGGAGTATTCTGAAGTCGGTTATGCTGTCGCCGATGACCACCCATTTGTCCAGGGGCTGTTCGGTCTTATCGGCGAACCTGTTCAAGGCTATAACCTTGCGCCGCCCGCCGATGGGCTTGACCTCTTTTATGGCGGCGCCCAAGTCTGTTTCAGGCAGTTTTTCCCAGAAGAACTTGTCCAGGCTTTTTTTGATGCGCTCGTCATCGCTGGGGGGGTGCATGGCCAGTATGTCTTCTTCCGCTTTTTTGAGCAGCTGGCTTTCTTCTTTAGTCAGGGTCGCCCGGAAGCTGTCGAGAGGGAAGGGGGTGGAGGCGACATTATGGGCGTAGAAGTCCAGCTTCTGGGTGATGTACCGGGCGTACTGCTCGTAGGTGGTGCTGATGCAGAATATCTTCCAGCTGTTGTTCTGGAGCCATAAGATTAGCTTAGCCGCGCCTCCGGTCAGGCTGGCTTCGGCGGCCAGGGCGGCGATGTTGTCCTCGGTTATGTTGTGCAGTATGAGAAAAGGCACGATGAGAGCCAGGGTATCACCGGGCTCGTAGTCGGGTCTTCCTTCCAGTGTGAGCAGGTCGTCGTAGCGGCTGATGACCTCAAAGATTTTATCGCCGTTGGGGAAGAGTTTCATCAGGTCGTAGGCGTTATCCTGGGGGGATAGGGGGCCCTCAAGGTCAAAACAGATGAATTTGGACATTGGTTTTTACCTCATCCTTATTTTTTGTTTTCTCCGCCCCGCCCTTGGGTGTTTTTCCCACCCTTGCCCACCCTACAGAGGTGTAACCTCTATAGACTTCTCTCCCCACCCCTTACTGTCATTGCGAGGAGTGTAGCGACGAAGCAATCTCCCGTTCTATTTTACCAGCCTGTCAATCTCCTCGGTCAGATTATACCCTTTAATCGGCTTGCCGTCAGCACCGACGACTTTGCCCCCCTCTATCTTCACTTTGCCCTGGCTGAAAGCCTTGAGGGCGGCGATTATAAGAGGGAACTCGCGGGCAAGCCCATGCCGGCGGATGGTTTTAAAGAGTTTGTTGTTTTCGCCCTGCCTTTGCTTGATTTCGGCGATGTTCCCCCCCTCTATTTCCTGCCAGTATCTATCAAAAGGCTTGCCCCTGATGGGGAAGGTGCAGTAGGTTGCCGGTGGACCTTCGTCAAGCTCGGGGGTTACCAGGTGCATCATTACCCCTGTGGATTCGGCTTTGGCTTCAATCAGCTGCCAGATCACCTCCTGCCAGGTGCCCTTGGGGCCGCTGGGGGCGGCGGGGTGGAGGTTAATCATATTGTATTTCTGGCACATTTCGGCGCCAACGATGAGCATATAGCCAGCCAGGACGCCGAGGTCGGCGTCGAAGCCTTGCAGGCGCTTCATCACCTCGCGGTCATAGCCGAGGCGCCACTGGGGTGAGAGGTAGGGGCGGGGGGTCTGGAAGTCTTTTGAGGAGAAACTAACGAGGGGCAGCCCGTAGCTTTCAACCAAATCCAGGAAGAGGTCGCTGTCTTTAGCTTCGCCGCGCTGGCGGTTAGAGAAGACGAAGGCTATCTCCGCCTCAATTTCGCCGAGGGCGATGCTCCGCTGCGCCACGGTGAGCAGGTCGCGGGCGGCTTTGTCCCGGCCTGTGGAAAACCAGCCCAGTCGATAGGTTTTTCCCAACTTTACCCCCTTGAAAATGGGGTTTTGTTCATTCTAACGTGCGTTATTCGTCCCACCCAATACCCACCCTATAAGGGTGGTGCCCCTTTTATATCCTCCTTGGAGGTTGTACCCCACCCCATTTCCCCCTTTGCAAAAGAGCCTGCCCTGAGCCTGACGAAGGGGGGGGGCCTAAGGGGGATTTCCCATTCTTCTCCCCACCCCACCCCGTTATCTGCTCAGTTTACTTTTGATTCTTGCCCAGAGGCTGGCGAAGTGGATGAAGGGGTTTGTCCGCTGACCTGAGATTTTACCCTTTTTCAGGGCTTCGAGGAAGTCGTCCCGACCCTTGAATTCGGGCATCTCCACGTAGGCGTTGCCGATTTCCCGCAGGGTATGGGCGTCGCTGCCGGCGCTGCGGACGAGGCCGTGTTTGGCTGCGAAGGCCTCGGCTCTAGCCGAATCCCGGCCCAGGACGCCGCGGGCGTTGAGCACCTCGAAAATATCAATCTGGTCGGCGATTTCCTCTATTACCTGGCTGTTCAGCGCCGAGTGGCGGAATCTATCGAAGGGGTGGGGGATACAGACCAGCCCGCCTTGAGCCCTGATGCGGGATATTACCTCGGGCACCGAAAGACCGCTGGGTATGGTTTCCTCCAGGAACATGCCCATAATCTCGCCGTGGGGGGTCAAGACCTCCTCGGCGACGATTACCCTGAATGGAGCAATTTCCCGCAACCTTAACGCTCCCTCGGCGGTGCCGTGGTCGCAGAGGGCGATGCAGTTCACCCCGACCTCCTGGCAGCGCTCGATTATCTTTTCCAGGGGCGTATTGCAATCCATAGAGTACTGGCTGTGCATGTGAAGGTCGGCTTTTAGCAATTTAGCTTTAACTAACCCTTTCCAGGTATTGGCCGGTGCGCGTGTCGACCTTAATCACATCGCCGTTGTTGATGAATAAAGGCACCTGGATGGTGATGCCCGTCTCCATCTTAGCCGGCTTGTTGCCCGCGGTGGCGGTATCCCCCTTGAAACCGGGGCCTGTCTCCGCTACCTCAAGCTCGACGGTGATGGGCAGTTCCACTCCTACCAGCTTGCCCTGGTAGCTCGTTACCTCCACCGACGCGTTCTCTTTCAGGTAGTCGAGGGTGTCACCGAGCTGCTCGGAGGATATCGGTATCTGCTCGAAGCTCTTTTCGTCCATGAAGTGGTAGGTATCGCCGTCGTTATAGAGATATTGCATAATACGGGAGTCCAGCCGCGCCCGCTTGAATTTCTCGCTGGCCTGAAAGGTGCGCTCGATGGTGTGGCCGCCGACGATATCGCGCAGCTTTAACTTGGCCACGGCGCTGCCGCGCCCCACCTTAATATGCTGGTGGGAAATAACCTGGTACAGCTTGTCGTCCAGCTCGATGGTAAACCCTTTTTTCAATTCACCGCTGTCAATCATATATAAACTCCGCTAGTTCTAGTGCCCGGCTTGAGATATTTGCCTTAATTTTCCCTCCTCCATCACCACAATATCCTCGATTCTTACCCCTCCCCACCCCTCAAGATAAATACCGGGCTCGATGGTAAAAACCACATCGTTAATCAGTTTATCTGTCGAGTTGGGCCCCAGTCGAGGCGACTCGTGACAGGCTAAGCCTACCCCGTGTCCCAGCCCGTGTCCGAAATTTTGGCCGTAGCCACCCTCCTCGATGACCGTCCGGGCGAGCTGGTCGGCCTCACCGCCGCTCATCCCTTCCTTAATTATGGCTATGGCCGCCTTTTGGGCGCCGAATACGGTGTCGTATACTTTTTTAAAGGTCTCGTCGGGAGCGCCCAGGCAGAAAGTCCGGCTCAGGTCGCTGCCGTAGCCCTCGACCCTGGCGCCGATATCGATGACTATCGGTTCGGATTCCCCGATTGCCCGCGCCGAGGGCAGGGCGTGGGGTAGGGCGGCGTTGGGGCCCGACCCGACGATAATCTCAAAGGGAATGGGTTGGCTGCCTGCCTCCCGCATGAATTTTTCAATCTCCCAGGCGGCTTCCAGTTCCGTCATGCCGACGCGGAGCTTTCCCCGAATATGGTTCATAGCGGCGTCGGCAATCACAGCGGCTTGGGTAATAAGCTCGATTTCCTCGGGCTCTTTTAGCGCCCGCAGCGATTCCACCACGCCGTCGGTAGGGATGAGCCTTAGCTGGGATTTGCCTTTATTCAGTATATCACATAACCGCTGGTGCTGGGCGAAGGTGGTGTGCTCGGACTCGAAGCCCAGCCGCTTTATGCCCAGCTCGTCTATCAATTGGGGAAACCATTGGCTCATATCGCCGCTTATGGTGAGGAGCCTGTAGTCGGGCGCCTGGCTCCTGGCCTGGGTGGTATAGCGAAAGTCGGTGGCTAAAATGCTGTCTCTGGCGGTAATAAACAGAAAGCCCGCCGAGCCATTGAAACCGGAGAGGTAGCGCCTGTTTTCCGGCTGGGAGATTAAAATGCCGTCGAGGTCTTCCCCCCCCAACTCTCCGGTAAGCTTTCTTATCCTATTCTTTATCATCGGGCTCATTGCCTTTCTCTCTAGCCAGCGGGTGCGCCGCCAGATAGACCTTCCTGGCCTGCTTCTTGGTAACGTGGGTGTAAATCTGGGTAGAGGAGAGCTGCTCGTGACCCAGAAGCTCCTGGACGACCCTGAGGTCGGCGCCGCCGTCGAGCATGTGGGTGGCGAAGGTATGGCGCAGCGTGTGGGGGTGGACTCGCTTTTTCAATCCGGCTACACTGGTATAGTGCTCCAGTATCTTCTGCACGCTTCTTACGGGGAGGCGCTGGCCGTAGCGGGTGAGGAAGACGGCGTTGCTCCTTTTTGCCGCCAGCAATTTGGGACGGCCCTGCTCAAAGTAATTACGCAGCGCCTCGGCGGCAGGTAAACCCATCAAGACCACCCGTTCTTTGGAGCCCTTGCCCCAGACACGGATTTCATCGCTGTCGAGGTTGATTTGCCCCAACTCCAGCCCGGTAAGCTCGCTGACCCTCAAGCCCGAGGCGTAGAGCAATTCCAAAAGGGCGCGGTCGCGCAATCCCTGGGGGGTGGAGGGGTCGGGGGCTTCGAGCAGTTTTTTTACCTCGTCCAGCGTTAAAAACGAGGGCAGGCGCTTGTCCAGCTTGGGCGAGGAGACGGTCTGGATGGGGTTGGCTTCGATTATCTTTTCCCGCACCAGGTAGCGGTAGAAGGAGCGGATAGCCGAGAGCTTGCGGGCGATGCTGGCTTTGACGATGCCTTTTCCCACCAAATGTCCCAGGTAATCGCGCAGGACGTGACGGTCTACTTCGTCGAGAGTGGCGACCTTTTTCTCCTTGAGGAAGCGGAAGAAGTCGAGGAGGTCGGCTTTGTAGTTGCGTACGGTGTAGGCGGAGGCGTTGCGTTCGGCCTGGAGGTGGTTGATGTATCTATTAAAGATTTCCTGCATGGTTTAGTCCTGTTTGGGGGGCAACCCCTCCCCCAGGTTTTTCGTCCCACCCAATACCCACCCTATAGAGGTTAGACCTCTATAAACACCATAATTAAAGGGTTTACCCACACCCATTACCCCATTTAAAAAGGGGGATTTACCACCATATCTTAACTCTTGGTCTTCCTCTTCGCCTTTGGCTTCGTAGTAGTCTTTTTTGTAGCTTTCCTGGTCGTTTTCTTAGCCTTTGCTTTCACCGGTGCGGTGGTTTCCTCTGGTGGGGTTTCTAACTCGGCCACCTTCCCCCTGAAGGCGCACTTGGTGCACTTGGCCAGGTTGCCCCTATAAGCGGTGAGCAGCCCGCCGCACTTGGGGCAGGGCTGGGGCAAAGGCTTAAAGTTGGTGGCGAAGGTGCAATCGGGGTAGTTGCTGCAGCCGTAAAAGATGCGCTTCTTCTTGCTCTTCTTCTGCACGATGTCGCCGCCGCACTGGGGGCACTTGACGCCGACCTTGACCTGGAAGGACTTGGTGAATTTGCAGTCGGGGTAGCCGCTGCAGGCGAGGAATTTGCCGAAGCGCCCGAACTTGACCACCATGGGCTTACCGCACTTGGGGCAGATTTCGTCGGTGGTTTCCTCCACCGTCACCTTTTCCATTTTCTCGGCGGCGCTCTCCAGGCTCTTCTCGAAGGGGGTATAGAACTCCTCGATGACCGCCACCCAGTTCTTGTCCTCATTGGCCACCTTGGCTAATTCGTCCTCCATATAGGCGGTGAAGTTAATATCGAGGATGCCGGGGAAGTGCTTGGCGAGCAGGTCGTTGACGACGAAACCGAGCTTGGTGGGCTGAAAACGCCCTTCGGTCTTGTCCACATACTCTCTATCCTGAATGGTGGAGATGATGGGGGCGTAGGTGCTGGGACGGCCGATGCCCCACTGCTCCAGCATCTTAATCAGCGTCGCCTCGGTGAAGCGGGGTGGTGGCTTGGTGAAGTGCTGCTCTTGGAACAGTTCTATCAGCTTTAGTTTATCGCCCTTGGCCAGCTGGGGTAGGGTGGGGCCGGGCTTTTCCTCGGCTTCGTCCTTGCTCTCGGTATAGAGCACCATAAAGCCGGGGAAGGTGTTGACCGAGCTGGTGGCCCGCAGGAGATAGCCGGTGTTGGATAGGGCGTGGCGGGCTTGAATATCGACGGTGGTGTTATCAAAAGTAGCCGCCGCCATCTGGCTGGCGACCATTCTCTTCCAGATGAGCTGGTAGAGCCTGAACTGGGCGTTGCTCAGGTATTGTTTAAGAAACTCGGGCTCACGGTGTATCCCGGTGGGGCGGATGGCTTCGTGCGCCTCCTGCGCGCCCTTGACCGCCCTGGTGAATAAGCGGGCGTGGGCGGGGAGGTATTCGGCGCCGTATTTCCGGGTGACGAATTCCCTGGTCTCGGCGATTGCCGAGCGGGCCACCCGCGTGGAGTCGGTGCGCATGTAGGTGATAAGCCCCACCGTGCCTTCTTTGCCGATGGGCAGGCCTTCGTAGAGCTCCTGGGCGACGCTCATCGTCAGCTTGGCGCTGAAACGGAGCTTGCGCCAGGCTTCCTGCTGCAGGGTGCTGGTGATGAAGGGTGGGGCGGGCTGGCGGCTGGCTTTCTTGGTGCCCACCTTGAATACCTTGTAGCTGGCTTTTTCCAGCTTCTCGTCGAGCCTGGTGGCTTCCTCTTCGTTTTTAATCTCCAGCTTGGTGCCGTCGGCCAGACCGATGAGCAATGCTCTAAAAGTAGCTTTGCTCGCCGCCTTGGTCAGCTCGGCTTCAATCGTCCAGTACTCCACGGGGACGAACTTCTCGATTTCGCGCTCGCGGTCGACGACGATTTTCACCACCACCGACTGGACTCTGCCCGCCGACAAGCCCCTTCTGACCTTCTGCCAGAGCAGGGGACTGATTTTGTAGCCGACCAGCCGGTCCAGTATGCGCCTTGCCTGCTGAGCGTTGACCAGCTGCATGTTGATGTCGTGGGGGTGCTCGAAGGCGTGCTTGATGGCTTCTTTGGTTATTTCGTGGAAGACGACGCGGCGGTAGGGCTTGTGGTTGCTCCGGGTCACCTCCTGAAGGTGCCATGAGATAGCCTCCCCCTCGCGGTCGGGGTCGGTGGCCAGATAAATAGCCGAGGCACTTTTAGCCGCTTTTTTAAGCTCGTTGACAATCTTGGTCTTAGTCCGGGGGACGACGTATTTGGGGGCAAAACCTTCTTCAGGGTCTACGCCCAGCTGGCTCCGGGGCAGGTCTCGCACGTGCCCCATAGAAGCCTTGAGGCTGTAGCTGCTGCCCAGCAGCTTGCTCAGTGTTCTTGCCTTGGCTGGCGACTCAACTATGACCAGTTTTTTGCTTGACATAACTTAATCTACCTTTACTTTATATACCTCGCGGACTTCGCGGGAGAGGATATAGTTCATCGTGCCTACCTGCCGCACCATGCCCTTGAGTTCCATCATCGACAGCGTGCTGCTGACGGTGGCTATGGGCAAGCCGCTGCCGCGGCAGACCTCGTCGATATGAACGGGCTCGGCGCTCAACTGCTTGAGCAGGAGCGACTCGGTGTCGGAGGCGGGGATAATCTCTTTAAGCTCTATCTGGTGGGCTACCGCCCTCAGGTTCAGTTCTTCCAAAATATCGGTATAGTCGCGGATTAGCTTGGCGCCTTCCTGGATAAGGTTGTTGGTACCACGGCTGGTCAGGGAGAGAATGCTGCCGGGAACGGCGAATACCTCCCTGTTTTGCTCCAGCGCCAGGCGGGCGGTAATCATAGCCCCGCTGCTATCGCCAGCCTCGACTACCAGCACCCCCAGGCTCAGCCCGCTCATAATCCTGTTGCGCAGGGGGAAGTTTTCTCGCCTGGGCTCGGTGCCCAGCGGAAACTCGCTTATCAGCGCGCCGTTGTCAGCAATGCTCTGTGCCAGCGAGGCATTCTCAGCGGGGTAAATAACATCCAGCCCGCAGCCGAAGACGGCAATCGTCCGGCCCCCCGCTTCCAGAGCGCTGCGGTGGGCTATGGAATCGATGCCCCGTGCCAGACCGCTGACGATGGTGATTTTGTTGCGCGCCAGGTCGGCGACTATATCTTCGGCGGCTTGCCGTCCGTAGACGGTGGCTTTGCGGGTGCCCACCACCGCCAGGCACCACTCGTCCTGAGGCAGGATGGCGCCCTTGACATAAAGTATGGGGGGATAGTCGTATATCTGCTTGAGGCGGGCGGGATATTCGGGGTCGCGGCAGGTGAAGGCTTTTATGCCATGGCGTTCCAGCTTTTCCATCTCTTCTTCCAGGGAAATCTTGGGGCGCCAGTTGACGATGGCGTTTACCGAGCCCCTGTCCAGCCCGGAACGGCTCAGCTCGGCGGGGGCAGCCCGCCAGGCCTCTTCCATGTTGCCGAATTGGCTTTCCAGGCGGGATAGCTTGACCCGCCCGATACGGGGTATCCGGCTGAAACCGACCCAGTATTTGAGCTCTTGACTCGTCATTTCTGTGGCAATTCTAGCACAGGGGTTAACCACTGGCAATCGGGGTTTGTGTTAATCTTGGGGAGGGGGGAAATTAAAGAAGAGGGACTTCGTCTCTCTTGGACTTCCTGTTTATTATAGGGGTGTTGTCTGGCTTGCCAGCCGAAGCCTTAGCGTTGTCTGGCGGAGAGGGTGGGATTCGAACCCACGGTAACCTTGCGGCTACACACGCTTTCCAAGCGTGCCTGATAGGCCACTCCAGCACCTCTCCTTATAATACCTGGTTTGTCAGCCGTAGCTTTAGCGTGGGCTGGCGGAGAGGGTGGGATTCGAACCCACGCTCCGGAATAACCGGAGACCGCTTTTCGAGAGCGGCACCATAAACCACTCGGACACCTCTCCGTGAGTTTAAACAGATTTATTATACACCTGTGCCAGATATTTCCTGTTTTATTTCGTCCTTTAGAGGTAGTATCTCTTTGTTAATAATATTAATAATTTTATTAGCTCTATTTTTCAAGAAGCGTTCGTATTGAAGGTCGAGGTCACCTTGGATGATTTTGGGTGATATAAGATGAGCCTTGAGAGATTCACCCAATTCTGAGTTGTTTTTAAATGACTCTGCAAGATAAGCACCTGGCATTTTACCACCATATTTAATGTTTGTAGTTTTTGGGATTAGGGCCCTATTCAATACGCAGTCTATAAGTTCTTTTTCTACGTTTAACTCATTTTGCAAGTATTTTCTAGGGAATATATGGTGGTCTTCAAGGTCATGATTTCTAAATGTAATCTTATCGTTATTATTCCAATCGCGAATACCGGCAGACTTATAATTGATAAGATTTAATACGCCTTTATAAATACCACCATATTTCGTTGAATAGGAAAGAAGGTCTTCGTATCTTTCAACATTATATGTGAAATTGTCTAGATAGTTGGGGCTAATATCTTCGTAATCATTTTGTGCTACTGACTTGAGTGTATTCGCGTCGTCGAGTATAACTCCCAACGCCGCTACCGAATACCTCTCGGAAAAGATTACAGACCAGTACCAATACTTAAGAAACTTAGATTGAAGTTCATTAATCTCGGAGAATTTATTGTGAGGTATTTCCTTTATAAATATGAGCATAGGAATAATTATACTTTCATAAGGGATCCACTCTCGTGATATGAGTAAGTGATTATTAAAGAGATAATTATAACAACCCTTGTAAAGTTCGCATAACTTGTCCCAATGGTCATTGAAGTGAACCGGATTTAAATTTGAAAGCATGTATTTGCGGCCTATATCCTTGCCATCGCTAGCAATAAATGAAATTGCGCGGACAATCTCGTTTTGTCCTAATTGGTAGTCTGGATTATCGTCATTAAAGTCCTGAATCCTTTTGCGTAAGTTGAATCCAGAATATAGCTTGGCACACAAGATATCAATGAAGTTTAATTGGATACCCTTAGTATTGCTGCGCTCAAAAAAGAGGGCGAATTTCTCTTCGTTGGTGTCGAATAAATAATATGAAAGAAGCTTCTCTGCTCTCAGCATATTTACAAGTTGATTGGTATGCGTAAGATATTTAATA
>CAYQPY010000002.1:0-9193 GCA_964419705.1 uncultured Dehalococcoidales bacterium | reverse complement strand
ATCCTCAAAAACGGCCCTTTTATCTTTTTCGAGTACTATTTCTCCTTTGAGGATTTTATATACGTCACCTATACGAATGGACAATCTGTCAGCGGATTCTTTCGCGGATACTTCATATAGCACTTCCTCTAATGATCTGTCAGAAGGTTTCTTATCCCTGACAGCAGTTGACAGTTCTTCGTCATTCTGTATGATTATATATGCTAGATCAATGTCTTTTAGAGCACGATATAGGGCAGTTACTCGTTGCTGTCCATCTAGTAATAATCGAAACAGCCCGGTTTGAACACGTTTATTTATATCAGATTTTGTTAAAGTATTGGGTTCAAGCTTCCTACGGCTGCCTTTACCTTTTCGTGGTCTGTCATCTAAGTGTCTAACTGTTATCTCGAATGATGGTATTCCATAAATTAAAGAGCCAATAAAAATGTCTCTAAGTATTGAATCAAAGAGGTCATACGTCTTCGATGCTTCCCAAACGAAATCTCTTTGGAACTCAGGTAAAACGACATCACCCTTTTCAATTGTTTGAACTAGTTGTTCTATTGATTCTGTTTTCTGTTCAGCTTCTAAAGCCATAGTAAATCACCTCCGCCTCTCCTTGGCTTCCCGATTATACCAGAAGTTATTATCGGGGCAAAGTCATCATATTGACACTAACGCAAGCAAGTGATAACTTTGATTTGAGGTTCGCGCTTAAGATGTTTGCCGCTATTGTGAAAAGATTGGCCTGGCTGGTGGTTATCGGGGTGGTTGTCCTGCTCGGCGTCTCCAGCCCGGCGCAGGCTCAGGAAGAGCCGACCCGCGTCAAGCAGTTGAACTTCGTTTTCCTGCACGGGGCGGGGGGTAACCCATGCTCCATGCAGCTGCTGGCCGACACTGTCTTGGGGCAGATAGAGCCTTATATCCTTGCCTACGAGGAAGCTAATCCCGATATCGATATTGAGGTCGATATCATGAACCGCTGCTACCCCAGCGATGTGGATATGCAGACCTGGGCCAATAACATCGCCGACAGCATCGGCCGACACTTCCACGGCAAGAAGAACATCATCCTGGTCGGGCACAGTGCCGGCGGTAAGGCGGCCCTTTATGCCGTGGCCAACAACGTGGGCGGCATAACGGAAAGGGTAGCCATGGTGGTGACGATTAATGCACCGGTCAAACCCTTGGGCGATTATTACGTTACTGGCGGCGCTTCCGTTATCGATTACTGCCGCGCCCGATGGTTGCTGGCGGACCGGGGGGTTTGCGATTCCGTAACCAACTACGATAGCTCCGGGGACGGGAGTTGGGTGGTTGAAAATAAGCACTGGATGGCTTTTATATCGGGTGAAAACGCACCCGCCAGCCCTCAATTCGATTTCGGGGGCTTCGACGTCTGGCCCCGAAATATGGACGACGGCATAGTACCGATCTCGGCTCAATATTCCAACGCGGCTGACGTGGTCTATTACGGGCAGCATGGCCACAGCGATTTCGAAGAATCGGAGGTGGTGGCCGGTTTCATGGCGGAGCAAATACTCGACTATATCTTCGGCGGCACTATAGAGTGCTCGGTCTTTGTCCGCAGAGGCACCTTCGAGCATAAGGCTAACTGGTTCCTGGGAACGGATTACTGGGATGAGATTAAGGGCGGAATCCTGGTCGATAGCGGGCGTTTGGAGCACTTCAACGAGTCCTATTTCTGGTGGGAGCAGTGGCAGGATGTGGTTGGGGAATACCCGGAGGGGAGTGTGCGCAGTAAATTCCAGGTCGAAGCGGTCAACCCCTTTCTCTTTTTTACGGGGGTTGAAGAATCGAAATGGCACGTTTCTTATGACTCCACAGATTGCCGTCTCTACATACGGAGCTGGGCCGCCCCCAGGAATAGTGTCAAGGTGGACTGGAAGATTTACCGGCAGGGGGCGTTGCCCGAAGGGGGCGAGCGTGACCGTTATGAAGTCGAGATAGTCACCGGCACACCGCTGACCAGTATCAAGCACGTATCGTGGCTGACCGACGACCTCACCGACGTCAGGATGAGAATGGTGTCGCAGGCGGAAAGCCCCTTCCGATGGTTCGATGCGGAGTGGCGCGTCTACGTCAAGGAACTCAGGGAGAGGCAAATCATCGACGAGCTGCTCCGCGATTTTCCGCAGTAGGCGGCGCCGATTAGAGCCCCAGCTCGTTTCGGGTCTGTGCCAGGCGCTCCAGGCTTTCCCGCGATACGATACCGATTATTTTGTCGTTTTCTACGACCGGCATGTGGTCGACCCACTGTTCGTCCATCTGGCCGAGCACGCTGGCGGCTGATTGCTGGGGATGGGCGAGCCTGAGCTCGCTGGCGGGGGTCATGATTTTATCGAGGCGGGAGCCCCGACGCTTTTTCGATAGCTTTTTAACGTTTTCTATAGTCACTACGCCCTCCAGCTTATCGCCGTCGACGATGAGGCAGTAGCGCTGGCCGCTGGCCAGTATATGTTCGCGGAGAAGCTGGCTGACGGTGGCCTGGGTGCTGATAAGGGGGCACTCCCGCGTCATTATATCCTCGGTCTTGACCGGTTGCAGGGCTTCGCGCCGGATTGCCCGACGGCGGCTTTGGGCGGCGGCGGATTGCAAAACCCAGCCTATACCCAACAGCATCAGTCCGTTAAACCATTGCTGTTCCGTAATCAGCAACAGGATGCCGCCGGCGATGCTGAGCAGCCCGATAGTCCAGCCGATGAGGCTGGTGATGCGGGTGGAGCGGTCGTAGTCACCGGTGACCTTCCAGATCAACGCCCGCAGGAGTATACCTGCATCCAGGGGAAAACCGGGAATCAAGTGAAAGAGAAAGAGCATGAAGAAGATGTAAGATAGCCACTGGATGAGCACATAAGCCACCACGCTGCCGGTGTTGAACAGTACGGCATAAATCCCGTAAAAGATGCCGCATAGCACCAGGGTGGCCAGGAGCCCCGTTGCCGCTATCAGCAGTTCGAGAAGGGGGCGGGTAGCCTCTTTGCTTATCTCGGCTCCCCCGCCGAAGACAAAGAGGGTGATGCGTTTTACGGGCATGCCCCTGTTGATGGCGACGAGGCTGATGACAAAGGAACGGATGCTTACCGCTATCAGGAAAAGCAGGCTGGTGACTAAGCCCAGGATTACCCTTTGCCAGAGGGGGAGCGCCTCGGGGAACTGAGTCACCATGATGGCGGTTATCAGGGCAAAGGCCAGCACCCAGGTATAGTGCAGGCGTACGCTGACCCCGAAAATCCGCCCCATCTTAGGCAGGCCGTCCATCTTTCCTCCGCACTAAATATAACTCATTAACGGATTTATAGCTACCCTTTGGGTGGGGATTTATCTTGAGGGGCGTCTAGCGCTCGATCTGCACCAGCTGGTAGCGCAGCTTGCCTACCGGCGCCGTTATCTCCACGATATCGCCCTGGCTGCATCCGATAACGGCTTTGCCGGTGGGGGAATGGCTGGAAATCTTGCCCTTGGTCGGGTCGACCTCGCGGGGGCTGACGATGGTGTAGCATAACTCCTCGCCGGAGGCTTCATCGCGCAGGACAATGCTATTGCCCACGCTTACCTTGGGGGCGGCCTTTTGCTTTTCGTCGATGATAGTGGCTGATTGCAGGATTGCTTCCAGCTCTATAATCCGCCCCTCCAGATAACCCCGCTCCTCTTTGGCGGCGTCCAGAGGGGCGTTTTCGCGGAAGTCCTTGTCCGCCGCCGCCCGCCGCATATCCTCGATGACCCTGATGCGCCGCACTTTAAGCTCGGCTATCTCGGCTTTAAGCTCATCGTAGCCCTGCTGGCTCAGGGAGGTGGGGGATGGCAGCCTGCCTTTCGAGAGGGAGGGGAGGGTTGATTTTGTCTTCTTGGGCTTGAGCTGAGCCGCCAGGCTGGCCTTGTTCCAGCCCTGCTTGCGGGCATGGGCTAAAAAGGCTCGCACCGTCTCAAGATTGCTTAAATAGCTGGTGTGCAACGACGATAGCTGGGCGGCGTAGTCAGCCACCTCGCGGGGGGTGAGTTTAGCGAAGGGGCGCTCCCCGCCGTACCAGCGCACGAATCCGTATATCGCCTGCTGGCCGGCTTCGCCTTCCTTGGGGGGAAGGGTGGCCAGAAAGCTGATGGCGGCTTCTCCCAGGCTCGGGTTCTGGTTGGCGCTATCCATCTGGCGACCTCTGCACAATCTTCAGGGCGACCTCGGCGGCTCTTCGTCCGGAGAAGAGCATGCCGCCGAAGGTAGGGCCCATGCGGGGCAGCCCGAAGACGCTGGCTACCGCCATGCCGGTGACGATTAGCCCGGGATAGACCTCGCTGGTGCGCTCGACGACGGCTTCCTCCGATTTTTCAATCCAGAGCGCGCCTTCTCCCTTAACCTTGAGCATATCACGCTGCACCAGCTTCTTGATTACATCGGCATCGTGGCCGGTGGCGTCGATGACCACCTTTGTCTCCAAGGGAACGGGGTCCAGGGCGGCGATTTCCCTGGGGAGGTGGTTTATCGGGCTCCAGTTGACCACTACCCCGGCGATTCGCTTATCTTCACGGACGATGATATCTTCGACATAGGTCAGGCTGAAAATTTTAGCGCCGGCGTCACAGGCGGCGGCGATAAGGCTGGCGCAGGCGTGGGGGGCGTCGGCTACATATAGACCCTCGCTGGCGGGAGAGTAGGGCACCTTCAGCTCGTCGAGAAACTCCTGGGCGGGAGCCCTTAGGGTAAACTTATTCATAAAGTAGCCGCCGACCCAGAAGCCGCCGCCCAGGTAGTTATTGCGCTCTATAATCACGACCTTGAGCCCGGCCCTGGCCAGGTCTCTAGCCGCCACCAGTCCGGCGGGGCCGGCGCCGGCAATAATGACATCGCTTTCAACGTATTCTTCGAACTGCTTGAGGAAGCTGCCGACGATAGCCCGGGTGACTTCCTTCTCTCCGGTCGGGTGAAATAGCGGCATATTAAAATCTCCTCTCTGTCATAAGTTAACACTTGATGGTTGGGATGTTCAAATACTTTTCCACCAGCTCCATGGCGCAGAACTGGCCGCACATGCTGCAGGCCGAGCCGATGGAGGCGTGCTTGCCGTGGACGCGGCGAGCCAGCGCGGGGTCTAACGATAGCCGGGCTTGCTCTTCCCAGTCCAGGTTCTTGCGGGCGATGGCCATTTGTTTATCCCGTTCGGCGGCGCCCGCAACGTCTTTAACGATGTCGGCGGCGTGGGCGGCGATACGCGAGGCGATAACGCCCTGCCTGACGTCATCTGGGTCGGGCAGGGAGAGGTGCTCGGCGGGGGTTACGTAGCACAGGAAATCGGCGCCAGCGGCGGCGGCGATAGCCCCGCCTATAGCCCCGGTGATGTGGTCGTAGCCGGCGGCGATATCGGTGACCAGGGGACCTAAAACGTAGAAGGGCGCCCCTTTGCAGATGGCCTTTTCCAGCTTGACGTTGGCTTCAATATGATTTAAGGGCAGGTGCCCGGGGCCCTCGACCATCGCCTGCACGCCGGCCTGACGGGCACGGCTTACCAACTCGCCGATAGCCAGCAGTTCCTCGACCTGAGCCTGGTCGGTGGCGTCGGCCAGGCAACCGGGGCGCATACCGTCGCCCAGGCTGAGGGAGACATCGAATTCCCTGGCTATCTCCAGCAGGCGGTCGTAGTTTTCGTAGAGGGGGTTTTCGCGGTCGTTGTGCAGCATCCAGCCGATGAGAAAAGCGCCTCCTCTGGATACGACGTCAGCCACTCTGCCCTGCTGCCTTAGCCTGTCCACGGCGGCGCGGGTGACGCCGCAGTGTACGGTCATAAAGTCAACGCCGTCGCGGGCGTGCTCTTCAATGGCGGCGAAAATGTCTTCAACGCTCATCTTGACGATGGCGCCGTGACTGGCGATGGCTTCGATGCCGGCCTGATAGACGGGCACCGTGCCTATGGGCAGGGTGCTGGCGGCAATGATAGCCTGGCGAATAGCCGATATGTCGCCGCCGGTGGATAGGTCCATAACGGTATCGGCGCCGCTTTCGGCGGCTACCCTGAGCTTTTCCAGCTCGGTATCCATATCGCCGAAGTCGGATGAAGTGCCGATATTGGCGTTGACCTTGGTCTTGATTCCCTGGCCGATACCACAGGGGACGAGGTTTTCGTGCTTGATATTGGCCGGAATAACGATTGTTCCCTCAGCCACCCCCCGCCGAATAAACTCCGCCTCCACCCCTTCGTGCTCCGCCACCAGAATCATCTGCGGGGAAATTTTGCCTTCTCTAGCCAGTTCCAGTTGTGTCATAGCTGCCTCCTCCGGAAAACAATAAAACCAAGGGTTTTTAAGCGGTCAAACTAAACCCTTGGTCTCTGTCATTGCTGCTTCCCTCCGCTCGTATTACCGAGATCAGGTTCATAGGGTTGACGCTAACCGCCTCTCAGCCTTTTATAGCACCCCTAGCGGAACTATTTAATTTGTCTCTATAAAAAATATAGCATAAGGAGGGGTGAAATGCAAAGGTTTTCCGCCTCACCCCTCCCACCTTGCTTAACGTAGGTCTGCTGTCCCACCCGTCCCACCCTATAAGGGTGGTACCCCTTATATATCCCCCATAAGCCCTAACCTTTTTGCTTAAGACCTGATTTGAGCCTCTGAATATCTGCAGGGAGCCCGAAGTACGTCTTTCGTCCTACTTTCATCTTCGCCAGAAAACTTTCTCGTGCGAGTGCCCAAATGGCCCACCCAAGGGCTGATGCTTTTTCACCCTGCAGTTCCTTGAGCATATCCTCATCATGGTAAGAGAACACCTCGCCTTTATGCTTTTCAAAAAAAGATAGGACTTTTTTCTGTAGTGGTGGTAGGGAATTACGTGTTTTTACTTGATGTTGTTGTTTAATGAGATCATCTACTTTCATTATCTCCTCCTCTATTGTTTTCAAGAATATTATAAGTACTTGTCAAGTACTTGTCAAGTACCTTTTAAGTCACTCTATTAATACTTGTTTTTATTGTTCGGGGAAAGATGGTATAATTCCGGTATGGAGAAGCTTGAGGCTGGGGCAAAGAAGCTGGGTATCGGGCTTACACAAGGGCAGCTTGATCGATTCGAAAGCTACTACCGGAAGCTGGTGTACTGGAACAAGCGGGTGAACCTGACGGCTATCACCGATTACGAAGAGGTTCAGCTTAAGCACTTTCTCGATTCTCTCACAATAGCCCTGGCCTGGCAGCCAACTAAAGGCAACACCGTTATCGATGTCGGCACGGGCGCGGGCATACCGGGGATACCGCTCAAAATAGCTTTCCCCGACATAAGGCTGGTCTTGCTGGAGGCGACGGCCAAAAAAGTATCCTTTCTGCATCACATCAAAGAGAAGCTGGGACTGGACGACGTCGAAATCATCGTGGGGCGGGCGGAAGAGGTCGCCCATGTGCCTCAATACCGCGAGCGTTTTAATCTTGTGCTCTCGCGGGGGGTGGCGCCGCTGCCCACGCTGGTGGAGTTGACCATACCCTTTTGCGCTATAGGCGGCAGCTTCATTGCCCAGAAGAAGGGAAAGGTTGACGAAGAGGTTAGTAGTGCCGATAAAGCGATTGGGCTTTTAGGCGGCAAACTGCGAGAGAAAAAAAGGATTGAGCTTGAAGAGTTCGCCGACGAGCGTTACCTAGTCGTCATCGATAAAATAGCGCCGACGCCGGAGCAATATCCCCGCCGCCCCGGTGTGCCGGGGAAGAGGCCGTTGGAGTGAACGGGGATGAAAATAAAGTGTCTTTATAGCATCCTGGCATTGCTCCTTCTGGTTTTAGCCATTGGTTGCACTACGTCCAATGCGCCTGTGGTCACCAGGGTAATAGATGGCGACACCATCGAGGTCGATATCGGGGGCGAGTTATACAAGGTGCGCTATATCGGCATAGACACGCCAGAGCTGGACGATGAGCGCCCCGAGTTCTACGCCCTAGCTCAAGAGGCTACCCTGTATAACCACCAGCTGGTGGAAGGGCAGGACATTCGTCTGGAGAAGGATGTCTCCGAGACTGACCAATACGGGCGGCTTCTCCGCTATGTCTATGTCGGTGATGTTTTCGTCAATGCCGAGCTGGTGAGACTGGGGCTTGCCTGGGCTAAAGCCTACCCGCCCGATACCAAATACCAGGACATTCTCGATGAGGCCGAGGGCGAAGCCAGACAAGCCGAAATAGGCATCTGGCAGGAGACGGAAACGCCGCCGTCTGGAACAACACTGAACCCGATATGGCTGTGCTCTACGATAATCAGGGCAATATACTCTCTCAGATGAGCTACTGGCTCAAGTTGATAACTATTTTAAACAAGAGTAAAATACGACTATGAAAAGTCAGAGTGAAAAGAAGGATATGGATATGGAAACCGGAACCTGGAAGGTCAAGACGGGGCTGGCCCAGATGCTCAAGGGCGGGGTGATTATGGACGTGGTTACCCCCGAGCACGCCCGCATCGCTCAAGAAGCGGGCGCCTGCGCCGTGATGGCGCTGGAGAGAGTGCCCGCCGACATTCGCGCCGCCGGTGGCGTGGCCCGTATGGCCGACCCGACCGTCATCGAGGCTATTATGAAGGCGGTTTCAATCCCGGTGATGGCTAAGTGCCGTATCGGGCACTTTGTCGAAGCCCAGACGCTCGAAGCCCTGGGCGTGGACTATATCGACGAGTCCGAGGTGCTTACCCCCGCCGACGAAAGCCACCATGTCTGGAAGCACGACTTTAAGGTGCCCTTCGTCTGCGGCTGCCGCGACCTGGGGGAGGCACTGCGGCGTATTGGGGAGGGGGCGGCTATGATTCGCACCAAGGGCGAGGCTGGCAGCGGCAATATCGTCGAGGCGGTGAGGCATATGCGGGCGGTAATGGACGGCATCCGTAAGCTGGCAAACACCCCCCAGGAGGAGCTGATGGCGGCGGCTAAAGAGCTGGAAGCCCCCTTCGAGCTGGTAGCCGAGGTGCACAAAGCGGGTAAGCTGCCCGTGGTCAACTTTGCCGCGGGTGGGGTAGCCACTCCGGCCGACGCCGCTCTGATGATGCAGCTGGGTGCCGACGGCGTTTTCGTCGGCTCGGGCATCTTCAAGTCCAGCAACCCCGAGGTCAGAGCCAAAGCCGTCGTCGAGGCGACCACCCACTATCAAGACCCCAAGATAATCGCCGAGGTCTCTAAAAATCTGGGAGAAGCCATGCCCGGATTGGATATAAAGCAAATCCCCACCGAAGAAC
>CAYQPY010000001.1:0-40557 GCA_964419705.1 uncultured Dehalococcoidales bacterium | reverse complement strand
CTGGCAGGCGCGAACACATAAGCCGCAGAGGATGCAGTCCTGGTCGCCGAGGACGAAGCGTGGTTTCTCCACGCCGTACTCTTCCGCCAGCTCCTGTATCCTCTTGACGTTGGGGCAACGGGCTAACAGCAGCTCTAGTATGCCCTTGCGCAATTTCTTTATCTTCTCGGTCTGGGTCTTGACAATCAAGCCCTCTTTGACCGGGTAGAGGCAGGCGGCGACGAACTTGAACCTGTTGCCGCCGTCCTCGCTGACCTCCACGGTGCAGATGCGGCAGGCGCCGTAGGGCTTGACCGCGGGGTGGTGGCAGAGGGCGGGTATATTGCCGATGCCGTGCATGCGCTCCACCGCCTCCAGAATCGTTTTGCCGTTCGATACGGCGATTTCTTTATCGTCTACGGTGAGGTGGACGATATCAATGCCTTCGGCGTGGTCCACCTCTATCGAAGTTTCACCGTCAATCCATACCTTAGCCATAACTACCTCCTTTTACCGCTTGATTACAGCCTGGAACTTGCAGACGTCGTAGCAGGCGCCGCAGCTGATACACATATCCTGGTTGATGGTGTGGGGCTGCTTTTTCTCGCCGCTGATAGCCCCGGTGGGGCATTCCCGGATGCACCGGAGGCAGCCTTCGCACTTTTCGGGGTCAATGGAGAAGCGCACCAGCTCGCGGCAGACGCCCGCGGGGCATTTCTTATCATTGATGTGAGCCAGGTATTCGTCCTTGAAGTAGCGGATGGTGCTCAAAACGGGGTTGGCCGCCGTCTGGCCCAGCGCGCAGAGGGCGCCGGCGCTCAAGACATCAGCCAGGTCTTGCAGCGTATCCAGGTCTTCGGGCTTGCCCTTGCCCTGGGTAATGTTGCTCAGGATTTGGCTCATGCGGTTTATGCCCTCGCGGCAGGGGGCACACTTGCCGCAGGACTCGCCCTTGAGGAACTCGATAAAGTAGCGGGCGACGTCGACCATGCAGGTGTCTTCGTCCATGACAATCATGCCGCCCGAGCCCATCATCGAGCCGAGCTTGGTCAGTTCGTCGAAGTCTACGGGCGTATCAAGATATTCTTCGGGAATACAGCCGCCGGAGGGACCGCCCGTTTGCACCGCCTTGAACTTCTTGCCGTCGGGGATACCGCCGCCGATATCGAATATCATATCTCTGAGCGTTATCCCCATGGGCACCTCGACCAGCCCGGTGTTGACGATATTGCCCACCAGGGAGAATATCATCGTGCCCTTGCTGCCCGCGGTGCCGAGCCTGGCGTACCAGTCGGCGCCTTTATTGATTATCAGGGGGACGTTAGCCCAGGTCTTGACGTTGTTAAGCAGGCTGGGGCGCTCCCAGAGGCCCTTTTCCGCCATGTGGACGTACTTTGCCTTGGGTTCGCCCACCTTGCCTTCCAGTGACGCCATGAGGGCGCTGGATTCGCCGCAGACGAAGGCGCCGCCGCCCCTGATGATGGTTACACTGAAATCGAAGCCGGAGCCCAAAATATTCTTGCCCAGCAGCCCGTAGTCCATCGCCTGCTCTATAGCGATACGGGCGTGCCTCACCGCCAGGGGGTATTCGTTGCGGACGTAGATAAAGCCCTGGTTAGAGCCGGTGGCGTGGGCGCCGATTATCATGCCTTCCAGGACGCTGTGGGGGTTACCCTCCAGTATGGCTCTATCCTGGAAAGCGCCGGGGTCGCCCTCGTCGGCGTTACAGATGACGTATTTGACCTTGCCCTTAGCCTCCAGGCAGGACTGCCACTTTCTCCCCGTGGGGAAGCCGCCGCCGCCCCGCCCCCTTAAGCCCGACTTCTTGACCTCTCCGACAATCTTTTCCGGGGTCATTTGGAAGAGGGCTTTGCTTAAGGCGGAGTAGCCGCCGACGGCGATATAGTCTTCAATATTCGTCGGTTCGATATGGCGGTTGGCGCCCAAAATATTCCGGGTCTGTTTCTTATAGAAGGGGACGTCGCTCTCATAAGTGACCTTTTCGTTGGTGGCGGGGTCGACATAGAGCAGGTGCTCGACGACCCTGCCGGCCACGATGGTTTCGTCGATAATCTCCTCGACGTCCTCGGGCTTGACCTGCTGGTAGAAAATCTTCTTGGGTTCGATAACGACCAGGGGACCGCGCTCGCAGAAGCCGGGACAGCCGGTCTCCTTAAACGATACCTTCACCTGGAGCTCGCGCCTTTCGATTTCATCGATAAAGGCCTCGACCACCGCCTCCGACCCCGCGGCGCGGCAGGCGGTGCCGCCGCAGACCGATATGCAGGTGCGCTGGGGGTCGCGCTTAGCCAGAATGGACTGGCGCAGGCTTTCCAGCCCTTCGGCGCTTTCCACTTTTTTATCCAGTAGTTTTCTGACCTGCTCTACCATACCAACCCCCTCGCCTTTATTTGTATTTCTTCAAGACGCGGTCGAGCTTATCCAGGGTCACCTTGCTCTCGTACTTGCCGTCGACCACCACCACGGGACCCAGAGCGCAGCAACCCAGACAGTTGACTGCCTCCAGGGTGAACCTCATGTCCTCGGTGGTCTCGCCGGGCTTGATGCCGTAGTCCCGTTCCACCTTATCCACCAGCCTCTGGCCGCCCTTGACGTGGCAGGCGGTGCCCAGGCAAACGGTCACCACGTGGCGGCCCCTGGGCTTGAGGCTGAAGGCGCGGAAGAAGGTGACTACGCTGAAGACCTGGCTCAAGGGGATATCCAGCTTCTGGCTGATTTTGACCAGAACGTCCTGGGGTAAATAGTTGAATTCGGCCTGGATATCCTGGAGCAGGGATATTATCTGCTCTTTCTTGTCGACGTAGCTGTCGATAAGGGAATTGACCTTTTCCGTATAGTCTTCGACGATTTCCTTGACCTTGCTGAAATCGAGCTTAACCTCCATGAGGCCGACCTCCTTATCAACTCTACCTTTATGCTACTCCTACGGAGGCCCCTTTCCATCCGTTATCACGCCCGTTTTTTCGTCGGTATTTGCCTCATTAGGGCGGGTGTTTTCCAGCAGGGTTTATACCGACTAAGTGTCCTGTCTTAGGTAACAATACGCAGGCAATAATACCTGCCAACCCTGGATTTAGGGGATGATTTCACGCTTGAAGGAGGGCGCCCGGCTCTGTTATGATTAAGCGGAGGTATTAACCTTATGAGTACTATTAGCGTTCTTCTCGCCGAGGACCATGTCATCACGCGGGAGGGTATCCGCAGGCTTTTGGAGGCGGAGAAGGGGGTAACGGTGGTGGGGGAGGCGGGCAATGGGGAGGAGGCGGTACAGAAAGCCGGCGAGCTCAAGCCCGACGTGATTATTATGGATATCGCCATGCCCAAGCTGAACGGCATCGAAGCCACGCGGCAGATAAAGCTGAACAACCCCCGCGTGGCCGTGCTTATCTTAAGCGCCTACGACGACGACGAGTACGTCTTCGCCCTGCTCAAGGCGGGGGCGGCTGGCTACCTGCTAAAGAGCGTCAGCGGCGACGAGCTGACCCGCGCCATCCAGGCGGTCTATAGGGGCGAGCCCGTGCTCGACCCGGTGGTGGCGCGCAAGGTGGTCAACTATTTCCGCCTGCCGAGCGGCAAGGTGAAGGGGCTGGAGAGGCCCTCCGAGCACCTCAGCGAAAGGGAGACGGACATCATCAAGCTGGCGGCGCGGGGGATGACCAACAAGGACATCGCCGATAAGCTGCACTTGAGCAACCGCACCGTCGAGGGGCACCTGAGGACTATCTTCAATAAGCTGGGGGTTGGCTCCCGCACCGAGGCCGTGCTCTACGGGCTGAGAAAGGGCTGGCTCACGCTGGAAGAGCTGCCTTAATTCGGGGGGAGCTATGCCGCAAAGTTTACCGGGTTCGGAGATGCTGGCCAAGATTATCGACGGCTCTTCCATACCCTCTTTCGTTATCAATAAACAGCACCGCGTCATCTGCTGGAACACCGCCCTGGAAGCGCTTTCGGGCATAAAGCGGGACAAGGTTATTGGCACCGACCAGCAGTGGCGTCCTTTCTACACCGAAAAGCGGCCGTCTATGGCCGACTTAATCGTCGACGGCGCGCCTTTGACCGAGATTGCCACCTACTACTCCGGGCAACACGGCAAGTCGAGCCTCATCGAGGGCGCTTATGAAGCCGAGGACTTTTTCCCCGACATGGGCGAGCAGGGGAAATGGCTCCACTTTACCGCCAGCCCCATCAGAGACAACGACGGGAAAATCATCGGCGCCATCGAGACACTGGAGGATATCACCGAGCGCAAGCACGCCGAGGAAGCGCTGCACGAGTCGGAGAAGAGCTTCCGTGCTTTGTTCGAGGGGGCTTACGACGCCATCTGGTCGCACGACTTCGAGGGCAACATCCAGACGGCCAACAGTGCCGCCGCCGAGCTTAGCGGCTACCCGGTGGAGGAGCTGCTCAGGATGAACGTAAAGTCTTTTATGGGCGAGGAGAGCCTGACTCTGGCGCGGGAGGTGGGGCGGAGGCTGACGCAGCACCTCTACGTGGAGCTGCCCTACGAGCTGAGGATGGTAAAGAAGGACGGCTCGAAGGCGATATGCATGGTCTCGACCAACCTGATTAGCGGCGACGGCGAGCCCAAGGGCTTTCACAATATCGCCCGCGACGTCACCCAGGAAAAGCGGATGCAGGAGAACCTGCGCTACTACCTGCAGGAGATAACCCAGGCGCAGGAAGAGGAGCGCAAGCGCATCGCCCGCGAGCTTCACGACGACACGGCGCAGATGCTCGGCTCTTTATCTAGGCAGCTGGACAACTTCGTGCGCAAGAAGTCGGGGCTGGCCCCTAACGAGGTTCTGTTCCTGAAAGACCTGCAGTCTCAGCTCAACCGGGGGGTGCAGGGGGTGCACCGCTTCGTGCAGGATTTACGCCCCTCGCTGCTCGACGACCTTGGCCTGATTCCGGCGCTGCGTTCGCTGGTGAAAGACATGCAGGAGTACGACGGCATCGGCAGCAAGCTGGAGGTGGTCGGCGACGAGAAGCGTTTTGCGCCCGAGTTCGAGTCTTCGCTCTTCCGCATCGTCCAGGAGGCGCTGAACAATATACGGCGGCACGCGCAGGCCTCGGAAGCCAGCGTGGCCATCGACTTCACCAAGGACAGGGTGAGGGTGACCATCAGCGACAACGGGCGGGGCTTCAAGCTGGTGGGGAGGGTGGACGACCTGCCTCGCAGCGGCAAGCTGGGGCTGGTGGGGATGCAGGAGAGAGCCAGACTGCTGGGCGGCACCCTCGAAGTGCAGTCGACGCCGGGCAAGGGCACGACCCTGATAGTGGAAGTGCCGGGCTCTTAGAGTTAGACTCCTCTAAAGCTCCCCACCCCACTCTGTAAGCGCACGTTTTTCTAACCCACCCTGCCCACCCAATAGAGGTTAGACCTCTATTAACTCCTTATTTGGGGGCATGTTGCCCCACCCAGTCATTCCCGCCCGCCGCCCTTTATGGTAGAAAGGGGGCTTTGCCCCCTTTCAAACCCCTAGGGGACATTTGCCTGCCTATATTTCAGGGGGTTTTTAAGGGGGACGAAGTCCCCCTTTGAAAGACCTTTGTGGGTGGGCTGGTGTGGAAAAAACAACTTGGGGGGTGGGGCATAACCCGAAAGGGGGATATAAAAGGGGTACCACCCTTATAGGGTGGGTTTTGGGTGGGAAGCAAAGACCTACGCTAAACAAGGTGGGGTGGTCGGGATGAAAAACAGGGGTGTCGGTCTAGTTAATCACCGACGTCCTTATCTATCCCAGCGCTTCCCGCAGTCCCTTGATAAACTCTACCACCTGGGGCATGTCCCCCGCCTCCATGAGCTGAATGATGCGGCTGCCCACGATGACCCCGTCGGCCAGGCGGGCGACGCGCTTTGCCTGCGCCGGTGTCGATATGCCGAAGCCGACGCAGAGGGGTTGGGTGACCGACTCCCTGACTCTGGTGGCGAAGACCTCCAAATCGGCGGGCAGTCTATCGCGGGCGCCGGTAACCCCGGTCACCGAGACCAGATAAATGAAGCCGCGCGACCTCTTTGCCACCAGTTGAATGCGCTCCTCGGTGCTGGTGGGGGCCAGGAGATAGATGAGGTCGAGGTCTTGTTTTTGGGTGACTGTTTCCAGGTCAGCGCCTTCCTGGGGGGGGAGGTCGGGGATGATTAAGCCGTCGACGCCGGCGCCGACGCAGGCGGTGCAAAATTCCTCTAATCCATAGTGAAAGACGGGGTTGTAGTAGGTCATAAAGACGAGGGGTATATCCACCTTGGCTCTCAGTTGCCTGGCGATATCGAGACAGCTCCGGGGGCTAATGCCTTGTTTAAGGGCCTGGAAGCTGGACCTTTGTATGGTGACGCCGTCGGCCAGGGGGTCGGAGAAGGGTATGCCCAATTCGACGATATCGGCGCCGTTCTGGGCCAGCAGCGGGACTACTTTCATGGTGGCTTCAATAGTGGGATAGCCCACGGTGACGTAGGGAATGAGGGCTTTGTACCCCGATTTGCCGAAGACGGAAGCAATACGACTCATAGCTCCACCCCCAGCTCCCGAGCCACGATATCCATGTCCTTGTCGCCGCGCCCGGAGAGGTTGAGCACGATGCTCTGCTCCTTTTTTAGCGATTTGGCCATCTCCGCCACGTGGTAGATGGCGTGGGCGGGCTCCAGGGCGGGGACGATGCCCTCGGTCTTGCAGAGGAGTTGAAAGCCCTCCAGCGCCTCTTTGTCGGTTACGGCCACGTATTCGGCGCGCTGGCTGTCCTTGAGATAGCTGTGCTCGGGGCCGACGCCGGGGTAGTCGAGGCCCGCCGAGACGCTGTGCGTTTCTCTAATCTGGCCGCTTTCATCCTGAAGGACGTATGATTTCGTCCCGTGGAGGACGCCGACAGTTCCCGCCATCAAGGGGGCGGCGTGCTGGCCGCTTTCGATGCCCCGCCCCGCCGCCTCGACGCCGATTAGCTTTACCTCTTTATCATCCAGGAAAGGATAAAAGATGCCGATGGCGTTGCTGCCGCCGCCGACACAGGCGACGATGTAATCGGGTAGACGTTTTTCTTGAGCCAGAATCTGCTCCTTCGTTTCTTTGCCGATGACCGACTGGAAGTCCCTGACCATGGTGGGGTAGGGGGCGGGGCCGACCACCGAGCCCAAAAGATAGTAGGTATCGGGGTTGGTCACCCAGTCCCTGATGGCTTCATTAATGGCGTCCTTGAGGGTGCGGCTGCCGCTGGAAACGGGCCTGACCTCGGCGCCCATCAATCTCATCCTAAAGACGTTGAGGGACTGGCGCTGGACGTCTTCTTCGCCCATATAGACGATGCAGTCCAGCCCCAGCATGGCGCAGACGGCGGCGGCGGCGACACCGTGCTGGCCGGCGCCGGTCTCGGCGATGATTCTTCGCTTGCCCATCTTCTTGGCGAGAAGCCCTTGTCCTAAAGCATTGTTAATCTTGTGGGCGCCGGTGTGAGCCAGGTCTTCCCGTTTAAGAAAGATTCGGGCGCCGCCGCAGTGCTCGGTCAAGCCTTTGGCCGGATAGAGTGGCGTCGGTCTGCCCGAATAGTCGCGCGATAATGTCTCGAACTGGTGCCAGAAAGCCTTGTCGTCCTTTGCCTTGTTGTAGGCTTCGGTCAGTTCGTCGAGGACGGGCATCAGGGTTTCGGGGACGAACTGTCCGCCGTAGTCTCCGAAGTATCCCCTTTCGTCTTTCATAGGCCTTTCTCCTTGATGTAGGCGCTGAAGTTGCGCTTCATTTCTTTGATATGGTCGCCGCCGAACTTTTCTATTATGGCTTCGCCCAAGACCAGAGCCAGCATGGCTTCGGCGATGACGCCCGCCCTGGGGACGGCGCATATATCCGAGCGCTCCACGCTGGCTTTCGCCGACTTAAGGGTCGCCATATCCACCGTTTCCAACGGCTCGCCGAGGGTGGCGATGGGCTTGTGATAGACGCGGCAGACGATGTTTTCGCCGTTAGTCATGCCGCCCTCGATGCCGCCGCTATTATTTGTCTTGCGGGTGAAGCGGTTATCCTTATAGCTGATGGGGTCGTGAAAGGCGGAGCCGAGCATAGCCGCGCCGGCAATAGCGTTGCCGATTTCAACCGCCTTGGCCGAGGGGATGCTCGATAAGACTTTAGCGATTTTGCCGTCGAGGCGGCGGTCGTAGTGCATAACGCTGCCCAGGCCGACGGGGACGCCGGCGGCGATGACCTCGACGACACCGCCCAGCGTGTCTTTTCTGGCGCCAGCCTCTTTTATTGCCTCCTTCATCTTTTGCGATGTCTCTGAATCAATGCACCTTATATCGGGGTCGCTATCGAATACACCAGCCACCTCGTCGAAGGAATAGTCGCTTTTGTCCAGTGTCACCTTGCCGATGCGTACGGTGTGGCTGGCAATGCTTATGGCGAACTCGGCCAGCATTCGTTTGACCGCCGCCCCCGCCATTACCCTGCTTATCGTTTCGCGGGCGCTGGCCCTCTCCGAGATGTTCCTGATATCGTCCTGCCCGTATTTCAGGGCTCCCGCCAGGTCGGCGTGGCCGGGGCGGGGGGTGGTTATGGGGGGCGATGGGCTTTTCGTCTCCTCAGGGCTCATCGCCTCCCGCCAGTTGGCGAAGTCGGCGTTCCTGACCATCAAAGCGATGGGGCTGCCCAGCGTTTTACCGTACCTGGTGCCGGAGAGGATTTCGGCTTTATCTTTTTCGATGTGCTTTCGCCCTCCACGTCCAAAATCAGAGTGGCGGCGTTTGAGGTCGCTATTAATGTCCTCGACGCCGAGCCTGACGCCGGCGGGCATGCCCTCAATGATAGCCAGACAGGCGGGGCCGTGAGATTCTCCTGCGGTTAGAATGCGTAGCATGACTATCCTCCTCCCAGAGCCTTAACCAGCACCGACTCCATGTCAACTATCGGGGCGGGGTGGCCGGTAAAGAGCTCGAATTGTGACGCCGCCTGGTAGAGCAGCATCTTGTAGCCGTGGACGATGGCGCATCCCTGCGCCTGTGCTTCCCGGAGCAGTCTGGTTTCTCTGGGGTTATAAACGATATCGAAGACGGTGAGGCGGGGATGCAAAAACTCCCGGGGAACGATGGTTTCCTTTGTTTCGGGCGCCATGCCCACCGTGGTGGCGTTTATTAGTATATCGGCCTCAGTGACCAGCGAGAGCTTGTCCAAGCCGCCAGCGTCCTCGGCACCGAGCTTATCCGCCAGCTGGCGGGCCTTGGCCTCGGTGCGGTTCAGGATAACAAGTTTAGCCCCGCTCTCCTTGAGCGCGGCGGCGATAGCCAGGGCGGCACCGCCGCTGCCGACGAGGACGACCCTCTTGCCGTCGAGGCCGGTGACTTCCTTCAGGGCTTGGAGCGCGCCCGCGCCGTCGGTGTTATAGCCGGTCAATATGCCGTCATCGTTGACGATGGTGTTGACTGCGCCGATGGCCTGGACGGTGGAGTCAATAAGGTCGAGGTATTTCAGGGCGTTGACCTTGTGGGGGGTGGTGACGCTGGCGCCACGGATGCCGCGCGCCCTTATGTCGGCTATCGCCTGCCAGATGTCGCTGGTGGGGAGGGTAATATAGGCATAGTTGCTGCCCAGCGCTCTGTAGGCGGCGTTGTGGATGAGGGGGGATAGCGAGTGCTCGACAGGGTCGCCGATAAGGCAGCAGATTTTGATGTTGGCGATTAGCTCGGCTACCGCTTCGGGCGTTTTGTTTTCGGTGTCAATGGTGATGTCGGCGGCCTTTCGGTAGAGGGGTGTTCGTTCGGCTAAGGTTATTTCCAGGTCTTCGCGCCGGGTTTTGCCTTTGAGCAAGGGGCGACCTTCGTCCTGACCAATACGCTGGAGTAGGGTGTCGACACTGGCGGTGAGCCAGACCAGCAGTCCGTTTTGTTTGAGCTTCACGATATTCTGCTCTCTAACGACCACGCCGCCGCCCGTGGCGTTAACGATATTATCGCGCTCAGCCACCCCGGCGGTTATCTCTTCTTCGAGGTCGCGGAACCTGTCCCAGCCGTGCTTTTCCACAATCTCAGGGATGGAAAGCCCCGCTTTTTGAACAATAAGCTCGTCTATCTCGATAAGCTCCCGCCCCAGCTTCCGGGCCAGGATTCGGCCCACCGCCGTTTTGCCCGAACCCCTCATGCCGATAAG
Organism: uncultured Dehalococcoidales bacterium; assembly: GCA_964419705.1. GTDB lineage: Bacteria > Chloroflexota > Dehalococcoidia > Dehalococcoidales > BS750m-G39 > E44-bin88. The sequence goes on along the minus strand of CAYQPY010000001.1, from coordinate 30,436 downwards.
GACGATATTCATCACAACTCCTCGACCTTGGCCCCTAATTTTATCAGGTCGGCGAAAAATTGGGGGTAGGACTTGGTCACGGCTTCGGCGCCGTTGATGATAGAGCCGCCGTCGGCGAAGAGGGCGGCTATGCTTAAACTCATGGCCAGACGGTGGTCGTTGTGGGCGTCTATTTCGGCGCCTTTGGGTTTGCCGCCGTATATTACCATTGTATCACCGCCGACCTCGGTTTTGATGTTCATTTTATCGAGTTCCGCCGCCGTGTCGTTGAGACGGTCGCTTTCCTTAAAGCGCAGGTGGGCGATATTGGTTATCTTAGTTTCTCCGCTGGCACAGGCGGCGACCACGGCCAGGGTGGGGACAAGGTCGGGGTAGTCGCCCAGGTCTATACTGATACCTTTTAGTGTACCACTGCGATAGACCTTCACGGAGTCCTCAAGATAGTCAACCGAGGCGCCCATCCGTTCGAGGATGTTCAAGAGTTTTTTGTCGCCCTGTACGGAGACGTTTCTCAGGTTGGTTATGGTTACAGGCTTGCCGCCGATAGCCCCCGCTGCCAGGAGGTAGGCGGCGGAGGAGTAGTCGCCTTCGATGCGATAACGTCTGGCTTTATACCCTTGCCTGCCTTCGATGACAAACTCCTTATAGCCGCGGTTGACCACCGCTACGTCGAAGGCGCGCATAGCGTCGAGGGTGATGTCAATATAGGGTTTGGAGCGAAGCCCGCCCGCGATTTTAATGCTTAAGCCCCCTTTAGTGACGGGGGCGGTCATGAGCAGGGCGCTGACGGGCTGGGAGCTTGTTTCCCCGGAGAGGGTGACCTGGTTCGCCCTGAACTCTCCCCCCTGAATCTCGATGGGGGGGCAGCTGTTGTTATTCAGGGAACGGGCGTGGACTCCCAGGCTTTGTAATGCCGAAAGCAAATCGCCCATGGGGCGCTGGCGCAGGCGGCTGTCGCCGTCCAGGATAACTTTGGTTGGGGATAAGGCGGCGAGGGGGGCTATCATCCGGATAGTGCTACCCGAATTACCGGCGAAAATCTTTTCTTCGGTGAGGCTGATTTCGCCGTCCGTGCCTTTAATCACGAGGCTATCGCTCTCGACGGCGATTTCAGCGCCCAGGGCGCGGCAGGCGTCGATAGTATAACGGGTGTCATCCGACAGCAGGGGGTTTTCGATGACGCTTTCCCCCGCTGCCAGCGAAGCCAGAATCAGCGCCCGATGGGTGTAGCTCTTGGAGGGCGGGGCCGATAGCTTGCCCGTCACCGATGACGGCTTTATTTTGATTCTCACTTTTCCCCCCCGCCCTTGATATGCTCGACCAGGGCTTCCAGCCCCAGGATATAGCTCTGTTTTTTCAGCCCGCTAACCTGCTTTATGGCTACATCGGCTATTACCGAAACCTGACGCCATTCCTCACGGGCTTTAATATCCGACAGGTGCACCTCGACTACAGGCAAGCCGGAGTCAAGGAGGGCGTCGTGGAGGGAGTAGCCGTAGTGGGTGAGGGCGGCGGGGTTGATGAGGATGCCGTCGGCGCCGTCGGCGTTGTTCTGAATGAAGTCGATGATGGCGCCTTCGTGGTTGGACTGGAAGAAGATAAGCTCGCAGCCCAGCGTTTGGCTCTTCTGGGTAAGCGCCCGACCTATGGCGGGCAGGGTGTCGCTGCCGTAGTGCTCGGCGTCTCGCCTGCCCAGCATATTGAGGTTGGGGCCGTTAATGACCATTATTTTCATCGCATAGCTCCTTGAGCACTTTTCCGACCACCTCTTCCGCCACGGGCTGCTCGGTTATTCCCTGACCAATGCCCTCGACTAAAACCCAGCGGGTCCGGCCCAGCATAGTTTTCTTGTCGAAGCGGATGTTGTCGATTAAAGCGTTGGGGCTTACCCCGGGGCAGGCGACGGGCAGCTCGAACTTTGCTATCAGCTTTTTGATGCGCTCAACGTCATCTGCCTTGAGGATGCCCAGTTGCTGGCTCATTCGGGCGGCGGCGACCATGCCCACCGCCACCGCCTCGCCGTGGCTTTTTCCCTTAAAGCCGGCTGCCGCTTCCAGGGCGTGGCCGACGGTGTGGCCGAAGTTCAGTATGGCGCGCTCGCCCGTCCGCTCCGTCTCGTCGGTTTCGACTATACCCGCTTTGAGGCGGCAGCAGCGCATCACTATATCCTTGAGCTCGGCGGTGCTGAAATTCCCGTCCGGCTTCCGCTCTAAGATACGATATAGCCCCTCGTCCATGGCTATAGCGTACTTGATGACCTCGGCCAGGCCGTGGCGCATCTCGGCGGGGGGCAAAGATTGCAGCAGGGCGACATCGGCGATAACTGCCCGGGGCTGGTAGAAGCTGCCGACCATGTTCTTCTTGCCCTCGAAGTTGACCCCGACCTTGCCGCCGAGGCTGCTGTCCACCTGGGCGAGGAGGGTGGTGGGCAGCTGGATGTAGTCGATGCCGCGCAGGTAGCTGGCGGCGATAAAGCCGGCCGTGTCGCCGACGACACCGCCGCCGAGGGCGCAAACCAAGCCCTTGCGGTCAACATTGTTGGCCAGCAGGAACCCGTAGCCGCGCTCTACCGTGCTCAGCGACTTGGCTCTCTCCCCGGTGGGCAGGGTGAAAAGCGACACCTTCTTGCCCGTCGCCCTGAGCCGCTGGCATACATTGCGCCCGTAGAGGCGCTGGACGATGGTATCGGTGATGAGCGCCATGGCGGAGTAGCCGCTGAAATCGAAGTGCTGCTCCAGTTGCTCGATTAAGCCGTCGCCGACGGTGAGCGGGCACTGCCGGGATGTTTGTAATTTGATGACATGGCTGCTTTTCATGGCGTTAACCCCTTTAGCTCTTTCACCAGCTCGTCGAACTGCTCGGGGTATAGGGACTGCATCCCGTCGGAGAGGGCGTGGGGTGGGTCGTGGTGCACCTCGACCATTAGCCCGTCGGCGCCGACGGCGATAGCGCCCTTGGAGAGGGGGATGACGTAGTCCCGCTTGCCCGCGGCGTGGCTGGGGTCAACGATGATGGGGAGGTGGCTGACCTGCTTGACCGAGGGTATGGCGCTTAAGTCCAGGGTATTGCGGGTGTCGTCGGAGAAGGTGCGTATGCCGCGCTCGCATAAGATGACCCGGCTGTTGCCCTCCGAGCTGATGTATTCCGCCGCCATGAGCCACTCTTCGATAGTGGCGGCGAAGCTGCGCTTGAGCAGGACGGGCTTGGAGGCATGGCCCGCCTGGCGCAGTAGGGAGTAGTTATGCATGTTCCGGGCGCCGATTTGAATAATGTCGGCGTATTTGTCCACCAGCTCCAGGCTGTCGTTGTCGATGGCTTCGGTTACAATCAATAAGCCCGTTTCGTCGCGGACTTTAGCCAGAATCTTCAAGCCTTCTTCTCCCAGCCCCTGGAAGCTGTAGGGGGAGGTGCGGGGCTTGAAGGCGCCGCCACGAAAGACTTCGGCTCCACCTTTCTTGACCAGGCGGGCGATGGTGAGCGCCTGCTCCTCGCTCTCCACGGCGCAGGGGCCGGCTATAAGCACCGGCTTGCCTTCGCCGATCTTGATGTCGCCCACGGTGATGGTGGTGGGCTGGGGGTGGGTTTCGCGGCTGACCAGCTTATACTGCTTGGTGACCCTGACCGTCTCTTTGACGCCTTCCAGGACTAATAGCCCCGCATCGTCGACGGGGCCGGTGTTGCCCACGATACAGATTGCCGTGCGCTGGGCGCCGGGCATGGGCACGCCGCGGTAGCCCAGCCTTTCTATCTCCTTAGTGACCGCTTTCACCTGGTTTTCGGTAGCGTCGTTTTTCATTACCACTAACATATTAATTATCCTCCTTTGGTTAAGGCTTTAAGCCGACTTGGCCGCTTCTATAAAAGCCCTGATTTTTTTAGTGTCTTTGACCCCTCCGCTCTCCACGCCGCTGGAGACATCGACTCCCCAGGGCTTGAGCTCGGCGACCACCTGACCCACGTTTTCGGGGTCGAGCCCGCCGGCGATAATAAGCGGGTATCTTTCCGCCGCCCGCCGGGCGATGTCCCAGGAGAAGACCTTGCCCGTGCCGCCGTACTTCTCCTTGACGTGGGTGTCGAGCAGGTAGACGGGGGAGCGGTAGTGCAGCTCCCGCTGGGGGTCCTCCAGATGCGACAGAAGGTGCGCCTCGTCCCAGTCGGGGGATATATGTATTGCCTTTATCAGGGGAAGGCGTACATGACGGCAGCAGTCCGTGTCCTCGTCGCCGCTGAGCTGCACCCAGTCCAGCCCGCAGGCTGAAGCTATACTATTTACCTCTGCCGGAGGCGTGTTGACGAAGACGCCGACCACGGGCAGCCCGTGCTCTTTAGCCGCCTCCGCTATCTCCTTGGCCTTTTCGGGGGTTATCTGGCGGGGGCTGGTGGCGAAGACGACGCCGATAAGGTCGGCGCCCGCCTCCGCTATTGCCTCGACGTAAGCGACATCGGTGATGCCGCAAATCTTGACCTGGGTCATAATAGCTCCTTTATCTTGGCGGGGATGTCATCGGCGGTAACCAGCGCCGCGCCGATTAATACCGCATCGACTCCCCACGCCCTTAATTTCCGGATATCCTCTCGACCCTTGATGCCGCTTTCACTGACGGCGAGACGCCCGGGGGGGATGAGGGGGCGGAGTTCTTTGGTAATGTTTAGGTCAACCTCCAGCGTGTCCAGATTACGATTATTAATGCCGATGAGCCGGGCGTCGTATTTCAGCGCCCTCTTTAATTCATCCCCGTTATGCACCTCGAGCAGGCATTGCATGCCCAGCCGGTGGCTCTCGGCGACCAGATGCTGGAGCGTGACATTATCCAGTATAGCTACAATCAAAAGCACGGCGTCAGCGCCCCAGGCGCGGGCTTCGACCAGCTGGTAGGGGTCGAGGATAAAGTCCTTGCGCAGTACGGGGACATGGGGAAGCTCCCGCTTCACCGCTTCCAGGTCCTGTCCGCTGCCCATGAAGTAGCTCGACTCGGTGAGCACCGATATTGCCGCCGCGCCGCAACGGGTGTAGGTTTTAGCCAGCTCGACGGCGTTCAGGCCGGGGTTTAAGGCTCCTCTTGATGGGGAGGCGCGCTTGACCTCGGCGATGAGGCTGATGCCCGGGCCGCTTAGCGCCGAGGCTAAGTCCAGCGGCGCCGGTTTTGTCTCGATAGTTGCCTCAAGCTCGAACATAGGGATGGCCTTCTGCCTCTGCTCCAGCTCTTTTCGTTTTTGGGCGACAATCTTGTCTAAAAACATCTTCTTATCCGTAGCTCCGGTTTAAGCTAATGAGTTTTTCCAGTTTTTCCATGGCCTGGCCGCTGTCTATGGTTTCTACGGCAATCCGGGCGGTCTCTTTCAGGGCGGGGACGCCTTGATTATTATGGCTGAGGGCGATGCCGGCGGCGGCGTTCATCACCACGGCATCTCTCCTCGGCCCTTTTTCGCCCTCCAGCACCGAGCGCATTATGGACGCGTTCTCCTCTGATGTCCCGCCCACCAGTGTCTCCACTGCCGCCTCGGCTATGCCGAAGTCGTCAGGGGAAATATCGTATTCGGTTATCTCGCCGTCGCTTAATTCCCAGACGCGGGACTTTCCCGCCACCGTGATTTCGTCCATACCGTTTAAGCCGTGGACGACCAGCGCCCGCTTCGTGCCCAGGCGCTTGAGCACCCGAACCATCTTTTCGCCTAAGTTCGCGCTGGGGATGCCCAACACCTGCGCCTCCGCTAGCGCCGGGTTGGTCAGGGGGCCGAGAATATTGAAGACGGTGCGCACGCCCAGCTCGCGGCGGGGGACGGCGGCGAACTTCATCGAGGGGTGGAACATGGGGGCGAACATGAAGCCGATGCCGACCCTTTCGATGCAGTCCTTCACCTGATTGGCGTTAAGCTCAATCTTCATGCCCAGCGCCTCCAGGACGTCGGCGCTGCCGCACTGGCTGGTCATGGCGCGGTTGTTGTGCTTGGCTACCTTGAGCCCGGCGCCGGCGGCGACAAAGGCGGCGGCGGTGGAGATGTTAAAGCTTTTGGAGTTATCGCCCCCGGTGCCGACGATGTCGATGACTGACTCATTGGTCTCCACCCGAATCGATTTAGCCCGCATGACGCTGGCCAGGCCGGCAATCTCGTCGGCGCTCTCCCCCTTGATGCGCAAAGCGGTGACGAAGGCGCCGAACTGGGTGGGGCTAACGTTGCCGGCGGTTATTTCCTCCATGACCTCGGCGGCCTGCTCCATAGTCAGCGACTTGCCTTCTATTAATAAAGCGATGGCTTCTTTAATCATGCCCTGCCTCCCCTCAAAAAATTGCCCAATATATCCTTGCCGTTGTGGGTCATGAAGGACTCGGGGTGGAACTGGACGCCTTCGACCTGAAACTGGCGGTGGCGCATGCCCATAATCGTCCCGTCCTCCGTCCAGGCGGTTACCTCCAAACAGTCGGGGAGGCTATCGCGGGCGACCATCAAAGAATGGTAGCGGATGGCGGGGAAGGGGTTGGGCAGCCCGCTGAAGACGCCGGAATCGCTGTGATAAATCAGCGAGGACTTGCCGTGCATAATCGTCTTGGCCGGGCCAAAGACGCCCCCGTAGCTGTGGCCGACGCACTGGTGCCCCAGGCAAACGCCGAGTATGGGCAGCTTTTCTCCGAAGTGCCTTATGACCTCGTTGGAGATGCCGGCATTGAGGGGGGTGGAGGGGCCGGGGGAGATGACAATGCGCTCCGGCTTCATCTTCTCAATCTCCTCTAAGGTTATTTTATCGTTGCGCGCAACCTCTACCTCTTCCCCCAGCTCGCTCAGGTACTGGAAGAGGTTGTAGGTAAAGCTATCGTAGTTGTCAATGATTAACAGCATCTTATTCCTCTGCAGCCTCGGCCTGCTCTATGGCCTTGAGTAAAGCGCGAGCCTTGCTCATCGTTTCCTCGTATTCCCGCGCCGGCACGCTGTCATAGACGATGCCCGCGCCCGCCTGGACGTGGGCGGTGCCGTCGGCGAGCACAATAGTCCTGATGGTGATGGCGGTGTCCATAGCGCCGGAGAAGCTGAAATAGCCGACGCAGCCCGCGTAGGGTCCCCTCTTGTCGGGCTCAAGCTCGGCGATGACCTCCATGGCCCTGATTTTGGGCGCGCCCGATACCGTGCCCGCGGGGAAACAGGCGCCCAGGGCATCAATCGGGGTGAGGTCGGGCCTGAGTTTACCAGCCACGTTGGTGACCAGGTGCATAACGTGGGAGTAGCGTTCCACGTCCATAAGCTCGCTGACCTCGACCGTCCCGGGGAGGCTCACCCGCCCGATGTCATTGCGCCCCAGGTCGACGAGCATGATGTGCTCGGCGCGCTCCTTTTCGTCGGCGCGTAGCTCTTCTTCCAGACGCTTGTCCTCGGTCGGCGTCTTGCCCCGCGGCCTTGTCCCCGCCAGCGGGCGGGTGGTGACCTTGCCGTTAATGGCTCTGACCAAAATCTCCGGGGACGAGCCGATAACCTGGAAGCCCTTGAAATCCAGGAAGAACATGTAGGGGGAGGGGTTGATGCGCCGTAGCGCCCGATAAATCTCCAGCGGTGGGGCAACGGTGCGCTTGCTTAAACGCTGGGAGAGCACAATCTGGATGGCCTCGCCCTCGATGATGTATTCCCTGGCTTTAGCCACATTAGCCTCGTATTCGGCTCTGGTGAGGTTTGAGACGACTTTAGAACGCTGGTCGGGGGGTGGTGTGGAGTGGGGTGGCTTTAACGGCTCCTTTAGCCTCTCCGCCAGTTCGTCTATCTTCGCCACTGCCGCCCGATAGGCATTATCGCCGTCGGGGCGAGCCAGGCTGACGATTTTGATTCTCTGCTTGCCGTGGTCGAAGATGAGTAGGCTGTCAACGAGCATAAAGAGCGATTCGGGTAGAGCCAGCGGGTCTGAATCGGGCGAAGGCAGCTCTTCCAGACGGCGTATTGTCTCATAACTAAGGTAGCCCACAGCGCCGCCGCAGAAATCGGGCAAGCCCTCTATCTCAACCAGCCTGTGTTTAGCCAGCTCTTTGGCGAGGAGGTGCAGGGGATTTTCCTCATCGCTCTCCCGGGTGATGAGCAGGCGGTAAGGCTCGGTGCCGATAAAGCTGTAGCCAGTGGCATTATTGTTCCCCCCGACGCTTTCCAGGAGAAAGGCGTAGTCGCCGCGCTTTATCTTTGAGAGCGCGGAAAGCGGCGTCTCCCCATCCGCCGCTATCTCGCGGTAGACGGGCACCAGCCGGCCCCGGTCTTTAAGCCTTCTATATTCTTCCAGGTCGGGATGGTACATATTTTTCTCCAAAAAAATAACCCCTCACCCGATAGGGGCGAGAGGCTAATCTTTCGCGGTGCCACCCTAATTAACCCTTCCTCCGAAGGGTCATCTCTTTTCAGGTACGGCCCTTAGGTTGAAGGACGATACCCTGGGCTTTAATAACGGTACCCTCTCCGGCAAAGCCTACCCGTCCTTTAGAGAAGGACTTTCGGCTTGCGGCTCCCGAGCCCATTCAACCCCTGCGCCAGCGCCGGTTTTCACCAATCCCGGCTCTCTGCGGCCTCGCTGGGGGCCTACTAATCTCGTTCCCAGCCTTTCCTATATTTAGTTAGGGGGAGTGTAGCCTATTGTCCGCTTTTTGTCAAGTGGGCAAATAATTGACTTTCAGCGGAAATAGTGATATATCTAGCTCAAAGCAAAGAGGAGGGCTAAAGTTATGGCTAAAAAAACGGCTAAGTCAGGCACTGGCCTGGAGCCAAACGTCGCCGGCTTACTGTGCTATGTGCTGGGCTGGGTAACCGGTTTGATTTTCCTGCTCCTGGAGAAGGAAGACAAGTTCGTGCGCTTTCACGCAATACAGTCAATAGTTGTCTTCGGCGCTCTTACCGTGGTTAACTTTATCTTTATGTTCATACCGTTTATCGGCTGGGTAATCAGCTGGATTGTCGGCGTGGCAGCCTTTATCTTCTGGATAATACTGATGATTAAGGCTTACCAGGGCCAGAAGATTAAGATGCCCATAGCGGGCGACATCGCTGAGAAAAACGCTTAAGAAGGGTGGAGCAATGGGTCAAGCGAGGGGCAAAGCCAACACAGCCCTGAAGCCTAATGTTGCCGGGTTGCTGTGCTACTTACTGTTCTGGGTAACCGGGCTGGAATTCCTGTTCACGGAGAAGGACGACAGGTTCATACGTTTTCACGCCATACAGTCGATAATCGTCTTCGGTGCCATTAGTGTGGCTTTCCTCACCCTTTTCTGGATACCGGTTGTCGGCTGGGTGTTCAGCTGGATTCTCGGGGCATTGGCTTTTGTCCTCTGGATAGTGCTGATGATAAGAGCCTACCAGGGTAGTCGGTACAAGGTGTTTATCGCGGGCAAAATAGCCGAGAAAAACGCTTGAACTCACTAGATAGGGAGAAATGAAATGAAAAGGATTGTATCTTTATTACTGGTTTTGGTGGTGGTGTTGGGTTGCGTGGGACTGGCCGCCTGTGGTGGGGATGGTGGGGCGGTGGTCGATAACGGCGACAGCCAGCCCGCCGACGGCAACGGCAATGGGAACGGCAACGGGGGTGGAAATGGTGGTGGGGATAGTTTGGATGACATCCTGGGGCAGGGGACGGGCATAGACTCGGTTAGCTACACTATGGAGATAAGCGGCCCCGGGACGCCAACGGTGACCACGCAGGTATGGATGGAGGGGAGCAAGTTTAAAACCGAGATGGAGCAGGCGGAGCAGCACATAATCTACTTGGCGAACTATGACACCGGAAAGGCGTACATGTACATGCCCGACCAGGATATGGCCATGGAGATGGACCTCGGCCAGGTAAACCCACCCGATTACGAAGATGTCCAGGACATACCCTCTTACGACCCGACGATTATCGGTACCGAGACCATGGACGGCAAGGTCTGCCTGGTGGTGGAATACAGCGCCGCCGGGGCGACGGTAAAGAGCTGGATATGGAAGGAGCACGGCTTCCCCGTCAAGACGGTGACCACCACCGCCGATGGCACGATGGAAATCGTCTATACGGACATAAGCTTTGGTGATATCGACGACAGCCTCTTCGAGCTGCCGCCGGGCGTCCAGATAATGAGCTACTAGCTCCCGGAGGCTTGAGGCTCTTGAGCGGCTCCATTTATACCGATAAGCCCTTGTGTAAATATGAGTAAATTTATCGATAAGTTGAATTCAATTGCGTCGGGCGGGCAACCGATGGGCTTTAGGGCGGCGGGTGCCAGTCCTAAGCCCAAAGTGGTGCTGGTGGCGCATATCGCCGCGGGCGCTAAAGCGGCTGGCGCCGACGCGGTACTGCTTTCCGTCCCCAAGACGGGAGCGAAGTCTCCCAAGATTTCAGCTATCCCCTGGGGGGGCTGGCTTAAAGATGTCAGCGGCCCGGGGGTCAAGCAGCTGGGGGAGGGGGGCGCCGACTTTATCGTCTTTCCCGCCGCCAGCGTCTCCAAAGCCGTGCTCGAAGAGGAAAAGCTGGGCAAGGTAGTCGAGGTCGAGCCCGCGCTCGACGCTGGCCTGCTCAAGGCAATCGACGGCTTGCCCGTGGACGCGGTGCTTATCGCCGAAGTCAAGCCCTCGCTGACCTGGCAGGACCTCATGCTCTTCCGGCGCGAGGCTAATATCCTGACCAAACCCTTGCTGGTGACGGTGTCGCCCGATATAACCTCCAGCGAGTTGCAAGCCTTGTGCGAAGCCGGCGTGGCTGGAGTGGTGGCGGGGGGCAAATTGGACAAGCTGCGCCAGATGATAGATACAATGCCTGCCCCGAAAGCGGCTAAGAGCCGAGTCGAGCCGTTAGTGCCGCGTATGGGTGGTGGGGTGGGGACTGTTTCCGACGAGGAAGACGAGGAAGACGAGGAAGACTAGGGGCCGCCCTGAGCCATCTGCCAGGACTTGCCCTCGGTGGTTATGGCCGGGGCGATAACCATCTCCGCTTTATGCATCTCCGCGATGTTGGGCGCGCCGCAGACGCCTAATGCCGTGCGCAGCGCTCCTATCAGGTTCTGGCTGCCGTCGGTGACCGAGGCGGGTCCGAAGAGAATCTGCTCTATTGTCCCTGTCGTGCCCACCTTTATCCTCGTCCCGCGGGGCAGGGCGGGGTGGGGGTTGGCCATGCCCCAGTGATAGCCCAGTCCCGGCGCTTCTTTAGCCTGAGCCAGCACCGAGCCCAGCATAACGCCGTCAGCGCCAGCGGCGATAGCCTTGCAGATGTCTCCGCCGTTGCGGAAGCCGCCGTCGGTGATGACGGGCACGTACTTTCCCGACTTTCGCAGGTAATCATCACGTGCCTGGGCACAGTCCATGGTGGCCGTTATCTGGGGGATACCGACGCCCAACACCTGCCGTGTGGTGCAGGCGGCACCGGGCCCCACGCCCACCAGGACCGCCGAGATACCGGTTTCCATAAGCTCCAGGCAGGCGCTGTAGCTGACGCAGTTGCCGACGATAACGGGTATGGACACCAGCTTGCGCAGCTTGGTGAAAATGAGCCCTTCGTAGCTTTTGGAGGTGTGGCGGGCGGTGGTCACCGTGGAAGCCACCACCAGTATATCGGCCCCAGCTTCGGCGATGAAGGGGGCAAAGCGCTTGGTGTTGGCCGGCGTCACCGAGGCGGCACAGACCGCCCCCGCTTTTTTAATCGCCTGAACCCTTTCGCCGATGAGGTTTTCCTTGATTGGCGCCGAGTAGACCTTCTGGAGGAGGGGGGTGATTTTGGCGGCGGGAGCGCGGGCGATTTCGGCCAGTACTTCATCGGGGTTGTCGTAGCGGGTCTGTACCCCTTCCAGATGGATGACACCCAAGCCGCCCAGCTTGCTTAGAGTTATCGCCGTCTTAACATCGGTGACGCCGTCCATGGCCGAGGCCAAAACGGGAATGGAAAAGGTGATGCCTTCTATCTCGAGGTCGATGTCGGTCTGGTCGGGGTTGACGGTTATGTCTCCGGGGACGATGGCCACCTCGTCGAATCCGTATGAGCGTCGGAGTTCTCTGAATTTGGGTTTAGCCATCTCGCACCTTCTTAAACCACAACTATAGCAAAAGGGGTTTGGCAAAGTCAAGGAGTTTTTTGTTTAAGATAAGAGGTTTTCGTCCCACCCAATACCTACCCTATAGAGGTGTAACCTCTATAGACTTCTCTCCCCACCACCCAGTACAGTGCTTCTCCCTTTAGTAAAGGGAGATAGAGAGGGATTTTCCTCTTATTTTGTTTGGGGGAGTTTAAGAGGGGGCGAAGCCCCCTCTTTTCATTAAAGGGTGGCGGGTGGGAAAAGATATAAAACGGGGTGGGGTGGAGATTGCTTCGCCCTTCTGCGGAAGGACTCGCAATGACATTTTCCACTGTCACCCTGAGTGGAGCGAAGGGTCTCCAGTGGACTAGAACCTAGCTATGCGCTATAATAGCAAAAATCGGGCGGATAAAAACCATGCCTCTTTATATTGTGGCGACCCCGATTGGCAACCTGGAAGACATCTCCCTGCGTGCCCTGCGGACTCTGCGTGAGGTGAAGCTTATCGCTGCTGAAGATACCCGTCGCACCAAGCAACTGCTGGTGAGCTACGACATCAAGACTCCGACCACCAGCTATCACGAGCGCAACAAGCTGACCAAACTGGACTACATACTGGAGCAATTAAGCGAGGGGGACGTGGCGCTGGTTTCGGACGCGGGGATGCCGGGCATTTCCGACCCGGGGCGCGAGCTTATCGTCGCCGCCAGCGGGCGGGGTATTCCTATAATACCCATTCCCGGTGCCTCGGTGGTGATTACGGCGCTGGCGGTATCGGGGCTGGATACGGGGGATTTTCGCTACCTGGGCTTTCTGCCCCACAAGGTGAGCACCCGTAAAAAGCTGCTCAAACCGATTGCCAATGACTCGGCAACTATCGTTGTCTTTGAAACGCCGCACCGTTTAACGGCGGCGCTAGATGATATACTTGAGGTCCTGGGGGACAGGGAAATCGCCGTCTGCCGCGAGCTGACCAAGCTCCACGAGGAGGTCTTTCGGGGCACAGTAAGCGGGGCAAAAGAGCACTTCGCCGAGCCCAGGGGGGAGTTTACCCTGGTTATCGCGGGGCAGAAAGAGGCAGAAAAGCCGCAGCTGACCGAAGCCATCGAAAAACGATTGCAAAAGATGCGGCGGAGTGGGGCGGGGGCGAAAGAGGCGGTGGCAAAAATGGCCGAAGAGACGGGTCTATCCAAAAAAGAGTTATATCGCGCCTGGCTGAAGTCGGGCTAAAGTTTTCGGGTATGGAGGTGAGTTGACAATGCGCCGTGGTTGTACGTCTTTGGGGGATGTCCAGTGCGATGAGTGCCAGCGCCCGATACCATATCCCGAGCGCTATATGGTTATCGACGAAGAGGGCAAGGCGTCGCGTATCTGCGTCAATTGCTGTTTGAGCAAGGGCTACGCTCGCTATACCGAGGAAAAGGGGCAACAGGTTTTGACCTTTTTCCCGGAGAGGGCCGAGTCTTTACAAGAGCATCAGGATGACTGAAAAAATCCTGGTTGCCGTCGCCTGGCCCTACGCCAACGGCTCGCTGCACCTGGGACAGATTGCCGGAGCCTACCTGCCCGCCGACATCTTCGCCCGCTACCACCGCCTTGTGGGCAACGAGGTACTGATGGTATCGGGCTCGGACCAGCACGGCACGCCCATCACTATCAAGGCGGAGCAGGAGGGGGAAAAGCCCGCCGAGATTGCCGGACGCTATCACCGCCAGTTTTTAGAATCCTGGCAGAAGCTGGGCATCTCCTTCGACCTATTCACCACCACGGGCACGGAAAACCACGCCGAGGTGGTCCAGGATATGTTTCTCACCCTGCTCGAAAAAGGCTATATCTACAAGGACAGGGTCTCGCAGCCCTACTGCCCGCAGTGTAAGCGCTTCCTGCCTGACCGCTATATCGAGGGTACCTGCCCTTTTTGTAAAGCCGACGGCGCCCGCGGCGACCAGTGTGACAGCTGCGGCAAGCCGATGAACCCCGCCGAGTTGCTCGAGCCCCGCTGCCGTCTTTGCGGCACCACCCCCCGCTTCGAGGAGTCGGAGCACTTTTTCCTGAAGCTCTCCGCCTTCCAGGAAAAGCTGCTGGAGTGGGTGAAGCCCAAGAGCTACTGGCGGACGAACGTGCTCAACTTTACCGTCCGCTACCTCGAGGACGGGCTTAAAGACCGCGCCATCACCCGCGACATCGCCTGGGGGGTGCCCGTGCCGTTGGAGGGCTACGAAAATAAGCGCATCTACGTCTGGTTCGAGGCGGTCATCGGCTACCTATCGGCGTCGAAGGAATGGGCCAAATCCGGGGGAGACGGGGAGGGGTGGCGTCCCTTCTGGCAGGGCAAGGATGCCAAGAGCTATTACTTCATCGGCAAGGATAATATTCCCTTCCACACCATAATCTGGCCGGCGATGCTGATGGGCTACGGGGGCTTAAATCTGCCCTACGACGTGCCCTCCAACGAGTTCTTAACTATCGAGGGCAAGAGGCTTTCCACCAGCCATAACTGGGCGGTCTGGCTGCCCGATTATTTATCCCGATACGCGCCCGACCCGCTGCGCTACCTGTTATCCATCAATATGCCCGAGACCAGCGATACCGACTTTTCCTGGCGGGAGTTTTTCCGCCGCAACAACGACGAGCTGGTGGCCACCTACGGCAACCTGGCCCACCGCGTCTTGACCTTCAGCTACCGCCATTTCGAGGGATGCGTGCCTCAACCCGGTGAGATGGACGACCAGAGTCAAAAGCTGCTGGCTAAAGCCGAGGAGACTCTACAGAATGTCGGCGAGCTTATCTCTCAGTGTCACTTTAAGCAGGGCATAATGGCGGCTATGGCGCTGGCGCAGGAAGCCAACCGCTACCTCGACGACAAGTCGCCCTGGAAGGTAATAAAAGAAGATAAGCAGGCCGCCGCCACATCGTTATACGTGGCCTTGGGCGTAATCGCGGCGCTAAAGACGGCGTTCTACCCCTTCTTACCTTTTAGCTCCCAGAAACTGCATCAGATGATGGGCTTCGAGGGCGCTGTCGAAAGCGACGGCTGGAAGCTGCGTCTGCCTTCCGGGGGGCAAAAGCTGGGCGAGCCTGAGCCCCTGTTCACCAAGCTCGACGAGAAGCTTATCGATGAGGAGACGGCGCGACTGGGGCAGGACTGATGCTGATAGATTCGCACGCCCATATCGACCTGGACACCTTCGACAGAGACCGCGAGCAGGTGTTCGCCCGCGCCCGGCAGGGTGGGGTGAGGGCGATCATCAACATCGGGCTGGACGCAAACTCCAGCCGTGCCTCGCTGGAGATGGCCAAAAGCTACGACGACGTTTTCAGCACCGTCGGTTTTCACCCCCACGAAGCCTCCAAAATGAAAGACGAAGACCTTAAAACCCTGGCCGAGCTTGCTCAAGATGAAAGGGTGGTGGCGGTGGGCGAAATCGGGCTCGATTTTTACCGCAACCTTTCCTCGCGCAGGAGCCAGGAAGAAGCCTTTAAGAAGCAGCTCGACCTGGCCGTGGAACTGGGATTACCGGTGGTGGTGCACTGCCGCCAGGCCCATAAAGAAGTCTTTAAGATACTTAGCGCGTGGGTGAGGTCGACGCTTTCGGCGGGGAGGCTGCGGCGGGGGGTTATCCACTGCTTCAGCGGGGATATCGAACTGGCGCAGCGCTATATCGAAATCGGCTTTTACATCTCGCTGGCCGGGTCGGTGACCTACCCCTCGGCGGGAGAGCTGGTGCAGGTCGCCCGGGAGATACCGCTGGACAGATTACTTCTGGAGACGGACGCGCCTTTTTTGGCGCCGCAGGCCTACCGGGGGAAGCGCAACGAGCCTGCCTACGTCGCCCTTATCGCCGAGAAGGTGGCCCAGGTGAGGGAGGTGCCGAGGGAAACGGTGGCGGAGGCGGCGGCTCAGAACACTATAAGCCTGTTTAAGCTCCCCATCAGATAAAGGAGAAGGGGTTGAAGCTGGAAGAAATCTACCAACTGGTGGCCGAAGACCTGGTCAGGGTAAAGAGCCGGATAGAGTCGGTGACCGAGGTCGATTCCCCGCACCTGGCTGAAATGCTGCACCATATTCTGGATGGGGGCAAGGGCATAAGACCCGCGCTGACTTTGCTGACGGGGCGATTTTACGAATACGACCTGGAAAGATTGTTGCCCATGGCAACCGCCGTCGAGCTGCTGCACACGGCCACCCTGGTGCACGACGACGCCATCGATAAGTCTCCGGTGCGGCGGGGCAGGCCTACGGTTAACGAGTTGTGGGGGGAGGAGCGGGCGGTTCTTCTGGGGGACTACGTCTTCGCCCGGGCAGGCGAGTTCGCCGCCGATACGGGCAACCTGCGGGTGATAAAGCTCTTCAGCCATACCCTGCGGACCATATCCGGCGGGGAAATCGTGCAGACCAACGACGCCTTTAATCTGGAGCAGAGCCGCGACCACTACCTGGAGAGAATCGCCAGCAAGACCGCCTCGCTCTTTGTGCTGGCGACCGTTTCCGGGGCTGTATTGAGCCGGGCGCCGGAGGGTTCGGTAAAGATTCTCCAGGATTACGGCTTTAACCTGGGCGTGGCCTTCCAGATTGTGGACGATATCCTTGATTTCGTGGGCACCGAGGAGGAGATGGGCAAGCCCATCGGCTCCGACCTCTCGCAGGGGACGCTGACGCTGCCCGCCATGCTGCTGCTGGAGCAATACCCCGACGACAATCCGGTGGAAGAATTGTTCCATAATCCCGATATGCCGGAGCAGGCTAAGCGGGATAAGATAAAGCGGGCGATAGAAATGGTGGAGAGTTCGTCTATCGTGCAGCAGTGCTACGAAGCCGCCTCGGACTACTGCGTGCAGGCCTGCCGCGATTTGGAGAAACTGCCGGCTAATCCCAGCCGTCAGGCGCTAATGGATTTAGCCGATTTGGTGATAATCCGCAAGAAATAGGGGGCTGGTCTCCAATTAATCCCCTTCGATATGGCTGCTGCCGTCGCGGTATGTCTCCTTTTTGTGGGTGGGGAGGGTCTCCTTAAAACGGTCGACGGCGTACCGGGCGGCGGCGTAACCCTCCTGGCGATGGGCGGCGGCAATCGCGACCAGGAAGTTGATGTCGCCCACCTCGAGCTTACCGATGCGGTGGCAGATGGCGATACCCTCCACCGGCCACTGGCGCCGAATTTCGCCGGCTATCTTTTCCAGGGCAGCCTTGGCCGTGCCCTTGTGGTCGGTGTATTCCACGGAGGCGACCGGTTTGCCCCGGGAGTTATCGCGAATCAGCCCGACATAGACGGCTACGCAGCCGCTGCCGGAGGTCTTGATACGGTTGACGACAGCTTCGGGGGAGATGGGCTTGGCGGTAATCTCAATCACGGCTCTTCCCTAAGAGGATGCCGGCGCCTGTTTGGGGATAATCTGGGGCGCCGCCGCTTTCTTGTCGGCGGTCTTGGCCTTTGCCTTGGGCGGCTCGGCGACGGGTTGGGTGATGGGTTTTGCCTTGGGCTTGGCGGTGAGGGGTTCGGTGAAAGCCAGCTCCAGCTCTTCGCCTTCCAGGGTTTCCTCGACGATGATCTTTTCGGCGATATGAACCAGCCGCTTCTTGCTCTTGGTAAGCAGCCTCCTGGCTTCGTCGTGGGCGTGCTGGATGATGTTGTGCACCTCTTCGTCAATCTCCTGGGCTATCTTCTCGCTGTAGTCCCGCTGCTCCGTGATTTCGCGGCCTAAGAAGACCATTTCCTCTTTGTGCCCGAAGGTGCGGGGACCGAGCTTTTCGCTCATGCCGTAAGAGGTCACCATCTTGCGCGCCACCTTGGTGGCTTCTTCAAGGTCGTTCGAGGCGCCCGTGGTCGTTTCATTAAAGATTAACTCCTCGGCGGTCTGTCCCGCCAGGAGAGTGGCAATCATGTCCTTGAACTGGGAGCGGGTCATCAGGTAGCGGTCTTCGGTGGGTAGAAGGCGGGTGTAACCGCCCATCAGCCCCCGCGCCACGATGGAGACTTTATGCACCGGGTCGGCGTTGGGCAGCAGCTTGGCCACCAGGGCGTGCCCCGCCTCGTGGTAGGCGCTGATTTCCTTTTCCTTGGCGCTAATGCGGCGGCTCTTTCTTTCGGGACCGGCAATCACGCGGTCTATCGATTCCTCTAGTTCCTTCATCATGACGACCTTCTGGCCGCGCCTGGCCGCCAGTATAGCCGCCTCGTTGAGCAGGTTAGCCAGGTCGGCGCCGCTGAAGCCCGCCGTTTGCTTGGCTAAAACCTCCAGGTTGACCTCGTCGTCCAAGGGTTTGCCCTTGGAGTGGACCTCGAGAATTGCCGTTCGCCCGTTGATGTCGGGGCGGTCTAAGATAACCCTGCGGTCGAAGCGCCCGGGGCGGAGAAGGGCGGGGTCTAGTATATCGGGGCGGTTGGTCGCCGCCAGAATAATTACGCTGGTGTTGGTGTCGAAACCATCCATCTCTACCAGAATCTGGTTGAGGGTCTGTTCCCTTTCGTCGTGACCGCCGCCTAAGCCCGCGCCGCGATGGCGGCCGACGGCGTCAATCTCGTCGATAAAGATAATGCAGGGCGTGTTGCGCTTGGCCTGGTCGAAGAGGTCACGCACGCGGGAGGCGCCGACGCCGACGAACATCTCGACGAATTCACTGCCGCTGATGGAGAAGAAGGGGACGCCGGCTTCGCCGGCTACGGCTCTGGCCAGTAGCGTCTTGCCCGTGCCGGGGGGGCCGATTAGCAAAATGCCCTTGGGTATGCGTGCCCCCAGGTTCTGGAATTTCTCCCGCGACTTGAGGAAGTCGACCACTTCGTGCAGCTCCTGTTTGGCTTCTTCCACGCCGGCGACATCGTCAAAGGTGACGGTGGGCGTGTTGCCCTGCATGAGGCGGGCGCGGCTGCGCCCGAAGCTCATCGCCTGGCTGTTAGCCCCCCGCGCCGACCGGAATAAGAAGAAGATGAGGGCGCCGAAGAGGAGCAGGGGCAGGAAGCTGATTAAGATACTCCCCCAGTCGAAGCCCGAAGATGCTACGTCGTAGTCCACCCCCTCAAGGTTAAGCCCCAGTTCCTGGAGCTCGACCAGGTTGAGAGTGCCGATGGCGGCTATGAGGTTGCTGCCGTTGATGTCGGTAAGGAGCAGCTCTTCACCGTCCACGGTGATGGCGGCTATCTCTCCATCCTGAGACATGGCTATGGCCGTATCCAGGCTGATTTCGGTGGTCTTGGGCGTGCTGGGGAAGAGCTGGTAGAGGAGGACGACCGCCGCCACCAGAATAATGATGTATATCAGGCTGTTGCGCATCCAGTTCGATTTCATCATTTGTCCTATACCTCTACATTATACCAGAAACAGCCGTCGATATGAAAAAGCGGCTTTTTCGGTGTTTAACGTGAACTATTATAATCCCTGAATGTTAAGCTATTATTAAGCGGGCTTGGTATGGGGCGGCTAGAGGTTGTGGTAGGTTTCCTGGAGGAGGAGGGCGTCGGCTTCCAGGCTGGGGCTTTCACAGATTACCAGCCCCCTGGCCCGATAGTCCTTGAGCGCCTGGAGGAGTTCGGTGTAGTTCAGGTCGGACTCCTTGAGGTCGAGGTGTTTGCGTTCCCCCTTTTTGCCATAGGCGATGCCGGAGATGTGGATATGCATGTTGGCTATAGCCTCGTCCCCCAGCCCGTTTTTAATCTGCTCCAGCACGGCGACGAATTCGGGGTAGGAGTTGGCCTGCCCGCTACGGGCGTGCCAGTGGGCGAAGTCCACGCAGATGCTGACCCTGTCCAACTCGTTGGCTAGTTTAATGATTTCGTCGATATCGCCGAACTGGCTGCTCTTGCCCATGACCTCGGGCCTGACCCAGACATTATTTTCTTCCTTTTTGAGCTTGTTCATAACCTCGGCCAGGTTTTTCCTGACCGCCTGGTATGTCTTCTCGGGCGGGTCGCCCAGGTAGAAGGCGGCGTGGAAGACGATGCTTTGGGCACCGCATAAAGCGCCGATGCGGGCGGTCTGGATGATTCTTTCCTGGCTGGCGGCTACCTTTTCCGGCTCGTGGGCATTGAGGTTGATGTAGTAGGGGCCGTGAGCCGAGAGCCTGACGCCTTCGCTTTGGGCGGTTTCCGCCACCAGGCGGGCGCTGTTTTCCGCCATCCTGACGCCGTAGACGAACTCAAGCTCCATGCAGCCCAGGCCCAGCTCGGCGATGCGCTTGATGCCGTCTATCGCCGTCCGGGTCTTGGCGGTGTGGGGGGTGCCGCCCGTGCCGAAGAGCAGTTCTTCCATTTCGCTTACCTCAGTGGTTAACATAATTATAACATAGAATTGAACGTGCGTTGTTCATCCCACCCAGCCCGCCCAATAGAGGTTAGACCTCTATATACTTCTTATTTGGAGGTTCTCCGCCCCGCCCTGATATTATCTATTCCCGCCCACCGCCCTTTTAAGGTAAAGAGGGGCTGTGCCCCTCTTAAACACCCCCAAAGGGAGATATATAAGGGGTACCACCCTTATAGGGTGGGTTTTGGGTGGGAAGAGAAACCTCGGGGTGGGGGGTTGAGAAGAGATTGCTTCGTCGCTACGCTTCTCGCAATGACAGTAGCATCGGCTATCTATGCTATAATATTATTGAGTATGGAGGCTGGTTTCTGGAATCATTAGAAGTAGCGCGTAAAGCGGTGGAAGCCGCCGCTGACAAGCAGGCGATTGACATCGTTTTGTTAGACGCCCGCGAGGTTTGCAGCTTCGCCGATTATTTCGTGATATGCAGCGGCGATTCCGAGAGGCAGCTAGACGCCATCTACGACGAGGTGGGGCACCGGCTAAAGCAGGCGGGCATCATGCCCAACCACCGCGAGGGGACGATAGATTCGGGGTGGCTGCTGCTTGACTTCGGCGATGTTATC
Source organism: uncultured Dehalococcoidales bacterium (assembly GCA_964419705.1). Lineage (GTDB taxonomy): Bacteria > Chloroflexota > Dehalococcoidia > Dehalococcoidales > BS750m-G39 > E44-bin88. Next base: position 9,573 of record CAYQPY010000001.1, on the reverse strand, counting down.
ATCCACATTTTTGCCCCCTTTGAGCGCGAGTACTACCAGCTCGACGAGCTCTGGGAACAGGCGAAACCGGTGCTGCGGATTCAGTAGCCGAATATTTCCTCTGGCGGGAAGAAGAGCTTGATTTCCACCTCTGCGTTATCGGGCGAGTCCGAGCCGTGAACGCTGTTACGCTCCAGGCTTTCGCCGTAATCGCCGCGTATGGTGCCTTTTTCCGCCTGGGCCGGGTCGGTGGCGCCCATCGCCTTCCTGATGGTGGCCACGGCGTTCTTACCCTCGAAGACGCAGGCGACGATGGGGGCGGAGGTGATATAGTCGACCAGGTCGTTAAAGAAGGGCTTGTCCTTGTGGACGGCGTAGTGTTTGCGGGCTAAAGCCTTATCGGCGTGGAGCATTTTGGCGGCCACCAGCTTTAAGCCCAGCTTTTGCAGGCGGGCGATGATAGCCCCCGCCAGTTCTCTTTTCATAGCGTCGGGTTTGACCAGGACTAAAGAACGTTCCATGGTAAGCTCCTATCCAGTGGATTTTAGCAGTTTCTTTAAGTCATTAACAGTAACCATCTCAAGCGTGTCCACGATGAGGTCGGCTGCCTCTAGCTTTTCTCTGGGGTGGGTGTTGCTGACGGCGACGCAGTACATGCCCGCGCTCTTAGCCGCCTTGACCCCCGCCACCGCATCCTCGATGACGATGCAGTTTTTGGGCTCGGCGCCCAGTCTCTGAGCCGCCAGGAGAAAGACCTGGGGGCTGGGCTTGCCCTCGGTGACGTCGTGGCCGGTGATGACAGCCTTGAAGTATTTGGCTATGCCCAGGCTGCCGATAATGAGTCGGATGTTTTCGATGGTCGTCGAGGAGGCGATGGCCATCCTTATGCCGCGTTCGTCGAGGGCTTTAAGCAATTCGAGGGCACCGGGGAGGGACTTGACATCCTTGCCGATGATGCGGCGGAAGGTGGTTTCTTTTTCCCGGGCGATGGCTTCTATTTCTTCCGGGCTTATCTGCTCGCCTAGGGTGTTTTTGATGATGGCGTCGTTCCTGACGCCGAAGCCGCGCATGAAGTCGGCCTCGGTGAAGTTAATGCCCCTTTTGGCGAAGATTTCCCGCCAGGCGAGGAGGTGGTGGGGGGCGGTGTCGGCGAGGACGCCGTCCATATCCCAGATGACGGCGGCGATTTCAGGCATCGACCCTGGTCCCCTTTCCTATCATAAAGATGTACATGGTGGCCGTGCTTTCGGCGACCAGCGTGTCGTCGGCGAGCTTTAGCTCCGCCTTAGTCTCCACCAGCCGTCTTGTCTTCCTGGTCACGGAGCCGGTGACGGTGAGCGGCTCGTCTATGGGCAGGGGGCGCTTGAAGCGGGTCTGCATCTTGGCGGTGAGACTGTTGACCCCGCTATACAGGGCGGCGTAGCTCATCGCCTCGTCGAGGAGGCAGCTGATAATGCCGCCGTGCACCAGGCCCGCCCAGCCCTGGTGGTATTCGCCGGGGGTGAATTTTGCCTTGACCTCCTGGCCGTCCCAGTCGAATTTGAGCTTGAGGCCGATGGGGTTTTTCTGCCCGCAGACGAAGCACTTGTCGGATTCTTTTACCGTATTAATCGATGTTTGGGGCCAGTTCGTCATTTCGAGCCTCCGTCAGTGAATTTCTGGCGGCGTTTGGGCTTGGTGATGGCGGGCCGCCGTAGATAGATGGGTTGCAGGGTGGCGGGGTCGTCGTAGTCGCCGGCGTCAATTCTCGGTTTGGACAGCTCAATCAGTGAGACGGCCGAGCGCATCCGGTCGGGGGCGATGACCGCCTTTTCCTTGAGCCTTTCTTTTAGCTGACGTGCGATAGCGGCTACATATTCCCCGCAGAATAGCGTCTTTTCGGTGGTTTCGGCGCTCAAAGCATCAGCGGTGGTGATGTGTTCTGCCTCAAGCTGACGCCAGCCGTCGTCCTTCTTTTGATAGAGGGCAACGGCAATCTCGCCCCGCCCCGCGTTGAATATGGGGCAAACGGGTAAGCCCGTCTCGGCGTGGCCGTAGGCTTCTGTTTCCAGGCTGCTGATGCCGATGATGGGAACGGACAGGCTGAAAGCCAGCCCCTTGGCCGTGCTCAAGCCCACGCGCAGCCCGTTAAAGCTGCCGGGGCCCTTAGCCACGATAACGCAGCTGGTGTCTTTAAGGTTGACCTTAGCCTCGTCCAGCAGCTGGGTGAGGCGGGGCAAGAGCTCGACGCTGTGGTTCTGCCCGCAGCGCCAGCTTGTTTCAGCCAGCACTTTGCCGTCCTTAGCCAGAGCCAGGCTGGCGATATCGGTTGAGCTGTCTATAGCTACTATCATTATTTCAGTTGCGCCACCATTTCGCGGTAGCGTTTGCCCGAAGGTTTGAATCGGAGGCGACGCTCGTTTTCGGCGATATATTCCATCTCGATGAGCAGGTTTTCGGGGGGCAAAAGCTTGAGCGCCTTTTCCGCCCACTCCACCACCGAGATGCCTTTGCCGTAGAAGTAGTCGTCTAAGCCCAGCTCGGCAATCTCCTCCAGGTTTTCCAGGCGGTAGAAATCCAAATGGTATAAAGGCAATCGCCCGTAAAGCTCCCTGACCAGCACGAACGAGGGGCTGGCGGCGTAGTCGTCGATGCCCAGCCCCCAGGCGATGCCCTGGGTGAGGCAGGTCTTGCCCGCCCCCAGCTTCCCCACCAGCAGGATGACGTCACCGGGCTGAGCCAGCCTGCCCAGGCTCTTGCCCAACGCTTGCGTCTGCTCGGGGCTGCGGGTGATTAACTCCAGTGAGTTCATCGGCGGCTAAAAATGCTCCCAGCCCGCCTTTTTCAGCTCGAAGGGGTTGCCTTCTTTATCGACCAGGGTGACTCCCTTGCCGGCGGTGATTTCGCCGATGACCGTTACCGGACCGGAAGCCGCCTTTTTTACTCTTTCCATAACCTCGGCGCCGGCGGTAAATAAAAGCTCGTAGTCTTCGCCGCCCGATAGAGCTAATTCAAGGGCTTTTTCTTTAAATACGGTTTTAACCGCCGGCTCAATAGGGACGCGCTCGACATCGATGCGGGCGCCGACCTTACTTGCCTTGCATATCTGATTAAGGTCGGCGACCAGCCCGTCGCTAATGTCGATAGCCGTCTTCACCCCCTGCTCGACCAGTAATAGCCCCTCGGCGATGCGGGGGGTGGGGTGGAGAAAGGCGTTCTTGAGGCGGCTTTCGGCTTCGGGGTCGAGTTTACGTTTATTCTTTAATACCTCCATGCCCGCCGCGGCGGCACCCAGATTACCGGTGATGGCCACTATATCTCCGGGTCGGGCGCTTGAACGCGTTAGTATCTGCTTGGTCGGGCTGCTGCCCAGAATGGTGATAGTGACGGCGACCAGCGGGGCGCGGCTGATATCGCCGCCGATTATGGCTACGCCGTATTGCTTGGCCAGCTTGAGCATGCCGTTATAGAGGGCGGCGACATCCTCGACCTGGCTGTTGTCGGGGAGGGAGAGCGATACCAGTGCGTAGCGGGGAATGCCGCCCATAGCGGCGATGTCGCTTATATTGACCGCCAGCGCCTTCCCGCCGACATCCGGCCAGGGGGTTGTTTCCGGGGTGAAGTGGACGCCTTGAATGAAGGAGTCGACGCTGGCCAGCTGTATCGAGTCGTCGCCCTGCCAGGCGGCGGCATCGTCACCGATGCCGATGAGGAGGCGCTCGTCGCCCCCGCCCACCATCTTAGCCAGGAGGTCGATGAGCCCGAATTCGCCCAGTTCTGAGACCTTCACGGGAAAATTATAGCACGGCTGTATTTGAGGTCACAAGGGAGGGGGTGTTATTAAGAGGGGGTGCGCCTCCCCACCCCCAAGTGTTTTTTCCCACACCAGCCCGCCCACAAACGTCTTTCAAAGGGGGGCTTCGCCCCCTTAAGAACCCCCAAAATATATGGAGCTGGCGTCCCCTCTGGGGAGTTGAAGAGGGGGCATAGCCCCCTCTTTACCTTAAAAGGGTGGCGGGCGGGAATAGATAAAATCAAGGGGGTGGGGCTTAACCACCAGAGGGGGATATATAAGGGGTACCACCCTTATAGGGTGGGTAGGGTGGGTTCGCAAAACGCTCGCTTACAGATTGGGGTGGGGAAAAACAAACAAAGAGGCAGGCGCTTTTTATAGCGTCTGCCTCTGTTCTTGCAATCGTTGGAGGTAGTTAGGCGGTCTTTTTAGCCAGGGCGTTCCGGCGGGCGGCCAGCTTAGCCAGCTTGCGCTGGGTGGCTTCTTCCATGTTCTGACCGAACTCGCAGGTCTCGCACTGGAAGAGGCGGGTGCAGAGCCGGTAGGCAATGCTGCCGTTGAGGGCGTATCGGCAGACTCTCTGGCTGCCCGGCAGCTCCTTGAACCTCTCCAGGGCGGCGTCGAGCTCCGCCGCGTCCACCTTAGCCATCTTCTCCTGCATCTCCTGGTCGAACTCGCAGGTGAGGCAGTCGTAGTTGTTGGTGCAGAGGCGGTGGGAGACCATACCGAGCTTCATCCAGACGCATTCCTTGGGTTTGACCGCTTCGGCAGCGGTTTCCTCTTCGGCTGTCACCTCGACCGCGGGCTGGGCGACGGCCTCTTTGGTCTTGCGTATCCAGATCCGTGTCTCGATGCTGCCCGGAGCCGTCCTTAGTACGGCATCGAATTCGGCCAGGGCTTCCTCGTAGTGACCTTTCTCGAAGAGAGCCTGTCCCCACTTGAGGTGGTCCTGGATTTCCTTCGGGGCGACGACAATCAGCTCTTCGCCAGTCTTGACTTTGGTTTCAACCTTTTCTTTCTCTATCCCTGTCTTCATTTTCTAGCCTCCTTGTCTGGTTTCTCTCTCATCCTCTTATAGCTTACCCTATCTCCCCTCGGCTGCCATCGGTTATGAGGCTTATTTGGGACTGCGCATAATGCTTAATCTGGGGGGCTTTTTAATAAGCATTTTGTACTATTGATTTTATTGAAGTGGGTGATAAGGTGGTTTATAATGGCGGTGGAAGCGATTCGGGATAGGGGCATGGATAAGATTAAGGTTTTGCTCGCCGAGGACCACGTGATGGTGCGCGAGGGCACCCGCGAGTTTTTGCAGCGTGAGCCGGACATGGAGGTGGTGGGGGAGGCCGGCGACGGCGAAGAGGCGGTCAAGCTGGCCAGGGAGCTTAAGCCGGACGTGGTGGTGATGGATATCGCCATGCCCAAGCTCAACGGGGTGGAAGCCACCAAGCAGATAAAGAAGCTTTACCCATCCATAGCCGTGCTGATACTGACCGCCTATGATAACGACCAGTATATCTTTGCCCTTCTGGAGGCGGGGGCGGCCGGCTATCTGCTCAAAGGGGTGAAGGTGCGCGAGCTGATTGACGCCATCAGGGCGGTCTATGCCGGCGAGTCGGTGCTGCACCCCGTGGTCGCCCGCCGGGTGGTGGACCGATTGGTAGCCCCCAAGGGCGGCGAGACCCCGGCCATCGAGCCTCTGAGCGAGCGCGAGATGGAGGTATTGAAGTTAGCCGCCACCGGCGTGAGCAATAAGGATATCGCCCAGCAGCTTTTCCTCAGTCCGCGCACGGTACAGGTGCACCTGGGGAACATCTTCAATAAACTGGGGGTGGCTTCGCGCACGGAAGCGGTATTATACGCGTTGCGAAAAGGCTGGCTTTCCCTGGAAGACCTGCCCTGAACTTCTTAAACCAGTCGGGGGTCGTAGATATGTCTCCGTTAAGTCGGGCATCAAAGGTTATGGCTAACTACCAGTTCTGGCTGGTGGTGGTTATGTTTGCCCTGGGCGTAATCCTGCACTACCCGCAGCAGATACTGGGCACGGATTCGCCTTCGCTGCTGGCCTCACTGGGCCTGACCCGTCACGCCGTGGAGAGGGTCTTCCTGCTGCTGCCCATAGGCTACGTGGGGCTCGTCTTCGGGCTGAAGGCGGGGCTGGTCAGCCTGGGGGTGGCGCTGGCCATTATGCTGCCCCGCGCTATCTGGGTTTCCTCGAGCCCGCCCGACGCCTTCTTCGAGAGCGGGGGGGTTATCGTCATCGGCGGGCTGGTCAACCTCTGGTTCTACTTCCACCGCCGCGACATCGCCCGGTGCAGGAGTGCCGAGGGGATGCTGACCAAGATTATCGACGGCTCTTCCATCCCGGCCTTTGTGCTCAATAAGCGGCATACCGTTACCCACTGGAACACGGCGCTGGAGTCCCTTTCGGCGGTAAAGAGGGGGGAGATAATCGGAACGGACGGGCAGTGGCGGGCGTTTTACCCTGCCAGGAGACCGGTTATGGCCGATTTAATCGTGGATGGAGCTACACCGACCAGGATAGCCGCCCACTATCGGGGTAAATACAAGAAGTCCGGTCTCATCGAGGGCGCCTATGAGGCCGAGGACTGGTTTCCGGCGCTGGGCAGAGGGGGGCGGTGGCTTCACTTTACGGCCAGTCCCATAAAGAGTAACAACGGCGGAATCATCGGGGCGATAGAGACGGTGGAGGACGTTACCGAGAGAAAGAACGCCGAGGATAGTATGCGCAACCATTTGCAGGAGATTACCCGCGCCCAGGAGGAAGAAAGGCGGCGTATTGCCCGTGAGCTTCACGACGAGACCGCCCAGGACCTGATAATTCTCCTGCGTCAGGTGGATGAGCTGGCGCTCGCCGCCGATAAACCGTCGCCGGAGAGCAGCGCCTCTCTCGAGGAACTGCGGCGGAAAACCAGCGAGATACTGGACGGGGTGCATCGCTTCAGTCAGGACCTGAGGCCGTCGGTGCTGGACGACCTGGGGCTGCTGCCGGCACTGGAGTGGCTGACCGCCGACCTGACCGAGCACTTCGGCATAGCGGTGGAGATGAAGGTGGAGGGCTCGGTGCGCCGCCTCCCCCCTGAGATAGAGCTGGTGGTCTTCCGTATCGCCCAGGAGGCGTTAAGGAATGTCTGGAAGCACTCGGGGGCGTCCAAAGCCCGCGTCACGCTCAAATTCGGCGATGACAAAGCTGTTTTAACCGTCGAGGACGAGGGCAAGGGCTTCAAGCTGCCGGCAAAGATGGGCGACCTGACCGTGGCCGGTAAGCTGGGCCTGACCGGTATGAAGGAGAGAGCCCAGCTCATCGGGGGCAAGCTGATTTTGAAGTCCAAGCCAGGCAGGGGAACAAAGGTGACCCTGGAGTTTCCGGTCTGGGCTAACCTGTGGCTCTGGTCATAACATAAAAAAACTGGTATATTAGTGGTTGTAGATGCGTTGCGCCATTATTGCTGACATTCACGCCAATCTGGCGGCTCTTACGGCGGTACTGGTCGATGTTAAACAGCGGGGGGGTGTGGAGGAGATATGGTGTTTGGGGGATATCGTGGGTTACGGCCCCGACCCGCACGAGTGCATCGACCTTCTGCGCCAGACTAAACATGTCTGCGTGGCCGGTAACCACGACCTGGCGGCGGTGGGGCAGATAGACAAAACCGAGTTTAACCCCGACGCCGTGGCCGCTTCGGAGTGGACGACGGAGCAGTTGAACTCGCGGGACGTGAGCTACATCAAGGGCCTGCCGCGGGTTATCAATAAGGGAGATTGTACCCTGGTGCACGGCAGCCCCCGGGAGCCTATCTGGGAGTACGTGCTTTCCATCAGCGGCGCCAGGGAGAACTTCGCCTACTTCAAGACCCAGTTTTGCCTGCTGGCGCACACTCACGTGCCTGCCGCCTTTAGCTATGACGAGGGCGGCGCCTGTTCCTTCCGCCAGTTTGTCCCGGAGAAGGAGCTGGTGCCGGGTAAGACGCGGCTGATTATCAACCCGGGGGCGGTGGGGCAGCCGCGGGACGGCGACCCCAGGGCCAGCTACGCCATCTATGACAGCGAGAAGAAGCGGTTCTGGCTCTACCGTGTTACCTACGACGTCACCGCCACCCAGGCCCGGATGGTGGAGAAAAAGCTGCCCATGCGCTTAGTCGCCCGTCTCAGCCACGGCGTATGATGGCCCCCCCTTCTATTGTTGACACGGGACGGGCTCAGACGATAAACTAACTTGTTGTATTCCCCCGTTTTTTCAAGACCGTTAAGGTCTCTAGCGAGGAGGTGATAACTCGAATATGATGGTTGAGTTTCGCCCCTCGTATTTTATTATTCGTAGAGGGAGGAGATAAATTAGAATGGCGAAAATACCGGACAAAATCGAAACCTGGCAGATGGTGGAGGGGGGTAAGCTGGCCAAGACCAGCATCGACGTCCCCGAACTCAAGCCCGGCGAGGTGCTGGTGGAGATTGCCGGCTGTGGCGTTTGCCATACCGACCTGGGCTATTTCTACGACGGCGTGCCCACGGTATGCAAACCGCCGCTGACGCTGGGGCACGAAATCAGCGGCACCGTAATCGCCGGCGACAGCAAGTGGGTCGGCAAAGAGGTAATTATCCCTGCGGTGATGCCCTGCAACAGCTGCCCGATTTGCGCTGCGGGCAGGGGCAACCGCTGCCTGGCGCAAAAAATGCCGGGCAACAGCATGGATATCTACGGCGGCAACTCCAGCCACATCGTCGTCCCCGCCGAGGACCTGTGCCTAGTCCCCGACAGGAAGGGTGTTCCCCTGGCCCATTTCGCCGTCATCGCCGACGCCGTGACCTCGCCCTACCAAGCGGTGATGAGAGCCGAGGTCAAACCGGGCGACCTGACCGTAATTATCGGGGCTACCGGGGGGCTGGGGGTCTATGCCACCCAGATTTGCAAGGCGCTGGGGGCTAAAGAGGTCATCGGCATCGCCCGCAACCCGGAGAAGCTGAAGAGAGCCTTAGATTACGGCGCCACCCACGTTATCAGCTCGGTGGATAAGAGCCCGCGCGATATAAAGGACGAGTTCCGCGCCTACTGCAAGGAGAAGGGCATACCCGGCAACTACGGCTGGAAGGTTTTCGAGTGGACGGGGACGGGCGCGGGGCAGGCTATCGGCTTAGAATTATTGTCTTTCGTGGGCAAGCTGATAATCTGCGGCTTCGGCATGCAGAAGAACGAGTATTCCCTGTCACGATTAATGGCCTTCGACGCCGACATCCTGGGTTCCTGGGGTTGTCTGCCCAAATACTACCCCGAGGTCCTTAAAATGGTCTTAGAGGGCAAGATAAAGATTGCGCCCTTCGTCGAGACGAGGCCGATGAGCACCATAGCGCAGGCTTACGAGGAAGCCCACAAGGGCGGACTGACCAAGAGAATAGTTCTGACCCCTGATTTTTAACCTTACCGATTTTAAAATTTAAAACAATAGAGGAGGTATTAGCAATGGCTCTAGACTGGGTACCTAGAGAAGGTGGTATCAAAGACCACAACATCTGGGGCATGGAGCATTTCGGCACGGAAGCTCCCTGCACCATGTACGAGGAGAAACCCATAATCGACCCCAGCGGCAAGCCGGTGGAGGGGGTTTACAGTGCCTGGATTACGCTGAACAACCCCGCCCAGTACAACTCCTACACCACGGAGATGGTCAAGGGGGTTATTGCCGGTTTTCACCGCGCGCAGATGAACCGCGGGGTGGTGGCGGTGGTATTTACCGGTGCCGGCCACAACGCTTTCTGCACGGGCGGCAACACCAAGGAGTATTCGGAGTATTATTCCACCAAAC